>CADBMV010000119.1 GCA_902795865.1 uncultured Erysipelotrichaceae bacterium
CAAACTTTATACAGAATATAGTGCAGATTTACCTAGTGATGCATTAAGTGTTAAACAAGCACTTGAAACTGGGCTTATAAGTGATAGTGAATTAAATGAATTATTGGTGATTAATGATTCTGAAAAAATAGATAATTATTGGAGAAAATTGGAGAATCTTTTTTATGCTACAGATGATTTTTATAACGATGTAAACATTATGGAAAGAATCTGGGAAGAAGGTTTTAGAAGCTGCTATGAAAAAGGTATTCAGCTTTTGGAAATCAGAGACTGGGGTACAGAAGATGATTTATTCAATACCATTCGTATTAGGACAATTCGTGAAGCCTACTATAGAGTTAGAAAAGATCATCATGATTTTCTAGTAAGAATAATTGGTTGTAGTGGTAAAAACAATAACAACACAATAGATTCTGCATGCAAAACTCTTTCATCGTTCATCAAATTATCTAAAACAATTAAAGATGAATTTGATCAAGATAATCCAGAAGAGTTTATTATCGGTTTAGATTTAGCAAATGAGGAAGATAATAGTAGACCATTAAGTGATTATGCACAGTTTTTAATGTCCGATGAAGTTGTTAATAGCGGACTTAGATTATTCTTACATTGTGGAGAAAGTTTAAGAACTGATAACAACAGCGTAGTTGATGCTTATTTATTGAATTCATATAGAGTAGGTCATGCGATGAATTTATATCGTTTTCCTGATTTAATGAAAAAGTATAAAGAAAAAAATATCGCAATCGAAGTATGTTTGATGAGTAATTATAGATTAGGTTATGTTAAAGATTTGAGACTTCATCCTGCTTTGCAATATCTTATCAATGGTATACCAATTGTTTTGTGTTCGGATGATGGTTTATTTATTGCTAAAGCGCCAATGGTTGATGATTTTTATACAGCAATTTTGTGTTGGGATTTAAGTTTAGCTGATATCAAATCTATATGTCGCAATTCAATAACTTATAGTGGTCTATCGCAAAAAGAAATAGATTGTTTAATGAACTCATGGATAAAAAAGTGGGATGAATTTGTAGAAAAACAATTAGAACTACTTGGGTGATTGTATGAATATTATTAACTTATCTGTTGAAATGCTTGATTCATTTGATTTAGATAGTTTTAATATTGAAAAATGGAAATCATATATGGACAATTCAATACCTGGCGTAAAAGAATTGTGTCTTAAAGATATGAAAGAAACTATTGATGCTGGTTTTTCATGGGAAAATGATTTTTTACCAGTACTAAATAGTGTAATTCAAGATAATAATAAACGAAATAAAACAATAGAATCTTTTTGTAATGTCACTGCACATTTAGATGAAAGAATAATAAGTGTATTTAAAAAAGATTTGGATGTAGATCTAATTCTATATCTTGGCTTATGTAATGGTGCTGGTTGGGTAACAACTCTAAACAATAAACCTATTGTTCTTTTTGGTATTGAAAAAATAATGGAATTAGATTGGTATGATAAAGATTCCATGTTTGGTTTAGTTGTTCATGAACTAGGGCATGTTTATCAAAATCAATATGGTGTTCTTCATAGAAGATTTAAATCTAATAAAGATAACTTTTTGTGGCAACTATTTACAGAAGGTATCGCAATGGTTTTCGAACAAGAAATAGTCTCAAATCCTGAATACTTTCATCAAGATAAAAACGGTTGGAAAAAGTGGTGTGATGAACATGTAGAATTAATTAAAGAATCATTTAAGTCTGATTTAAACAGTATGACAGAAGATAATCAACGATATTTTGGTGATTGGGTTAGCTTTCATGGTTATGGTGATACAGGTTATTATTTAGGCGCACTATTTGTACGTTATCTTCTTAAATCTAATTCTTTTGATGAAATTATTCTATTTGATATTCAAGAAGTTAAAGATGGTTTTGAAAGGTTTTTAAAAAATAAAGAAAAAAGTTGATTACAATAAAACATTAATTCAATTAGATAAATAATGTTATAAGTATAGATTTGATATTTTGTAAAAGAATAATGCTCATATAAACAAAAAAGGCTACTAGCCTTTTAAGTTAATTCACCACAGATATTTTTTTCCATATATTGTTTTATTTTATTAATATCTGTGTATTTACTAAACAAATAATAAAGTTTTGTGACTGCAGCTTCAGTTGTTAAATCTTTACCTGAAACGGCTCCAGCTTTTTTTAAAGTTTGTCCTGTTTCATATACCGACATATCTACTGTTGCTTGCGGACATTGTGAACATACCACGATCACCACGTTATTTTCTTTAGCTTTTTTAAGTATAGGTAACAATTCTTTTTCTTCGTTTGGAATATTACCAGAACCAAATGTTTCTATAACAATTCCTTTTAGTTTTTCAGTTATTATTGATTCAAATAGTTCAAATTTAAAACCAGGAAAGACACTGATTATACCGATTGGTACTTCTTTAAATTCTTGAAACTTAAAAGAATTATTATTTTTTAAAAATGCTTTTTCATTATATTGAATAGAGATACCTGCAGTAGCTAAAAATGGATAATTTGGTGAAGCAAAAGCTTGCATATGATCTGCCGAATATTTAGTAGATCTATTACCTCTTATTAATAAGCCACCAAAATAGATGCATACTTCTTTAATGTTGCTATTTGCTGCTATAAGCATCGAAGTTATTAGATTATCTCTGCCATCACTTCTAGTTTCACAAAGGGGAATTTGTGATCCAGTAAGTATTACAGGTTTATTAAGTCCTTTCAACATAAAAGATAAAGCAGATGCACTATAGGACATAGTATCAGTGCCATGAAGTATTACAAAACCATCATATTTATTCTTGTTGTCTGCAATTATTCTGCCAATGCAATTCCATTCTTTTACTGACATCTTACTAGAATCTAGTAATGGTTTTGTCTCCATATAATCCCATTTAGGCATATTATGTGCCTTCAAAGAATCCATGTGATATATGGCTTGTTTAAAGTATTTTCCATCTGGTTTATAACCATCTTTACTTAAAGTCATGCCGATGGTTCCACCTGTATGAAGTATTAGAATTTTTTTCATAGTTTCTACCTTTATTTTATAATATATATAGGTAAAATATAATCACTTAAGAGGTTTTTATGGAAAAACAACTTTTTAGAGAAAAAAGCATTAAGAGAATTTCTTCTCCAGAAGAATTAAGTAAATACTTACGTGTTACTAATCCAAGTACTTGGTTGGCATTACTTGGAATAGTTGTTTTATTGTTGGGATTAATAATTTGGGCAAGTGTTGATACTTTAGAAACTAAAGTTGATTGTGTTGTTCAAGTTAATAATTCTGAAGCTTCAATAATTGTTAATGGACAGGATGCAAACAAAGTATCAGAAGGCATGATTATACAAATTGATGATGTAGAAGGAACAATTAGTGAAGTTAGTATTGATGAATATGGTCGAGCTATCTGCAAGGCAATTATCAATGTTGATAATGGAAAATATAATGCAAATGTGATTATAGAAAGAATTAAACCAATTAGTTTTTTATTTAGATAAAATATGAATAAAATAAAAAAACCAATTAATAAAGGTGTTGCTAAAGTCCCAGTAGTTATACAAATGGAAGCTCTAGAATGTGGAGCTGCTTGTTTAACGATGGTTATGGCCTACTATGATAAGTGGGTACCTTTAGAACAGGTCAGAGTTGATTGTGGTGTTTCTAGAGATGGATCAAACGCAAAGAATATTTTAATTGCTGCAAGAAGTTATGGTTTTGAAGCTAAAGGATATCGCTTTGAGCCTGAATCTTTAAAAAAAGAAGGTTTATTTCCTTGTATAATACATTGGAATTTTAATCACTTTGTTGTTTTAAATGGTTTTAAAGGTGATAAAGTTTATATCAATGATCCTGCTAGAGGTCTAGTAAAAGTAAGTGAAAAAGAATTTGATGAATCTTTTACAGGTATTTGTTTATTTATTGAACCATCAGATAATTTTGTTCCTGGTGGCAAAAGAAGGAGTGTTTTAGAATTCGCGAAGAATAGATTAGTTGGTGCAAGAACTGCTGTAATATTTGTAGCTATTACAACAATTATTTCTTATTTGTTTTCAATTATTAATCCAATAATGTCACAAGTGTTCATGGATAGACTATTAACCAGAGAGAATATTGAATGGTTGATACCTTATATTGTGATACTTAGTGTAATAGCTATTATTCAATTGGTAGTTCAGTGGATTTCAACAATTTATTCTTTAAAGATAAATGGTAAATTAGCAATTATTGGCTCTACCTCATATATGTGGAAGATTCTAAAGATGCCTTCAGAATTTTTCTCTCAAAGAATGGTAGGAGATATTTTACAAAGACAATCAACAAACGCAAGTATTGCTTCGACTTTGGTTAATACTTTAGCACCATTATTACTAAATGGTATTATGATGTTTTTCTATTTGTTTGTAATGATTAGGTATTCTTTACTATTAACGTTAATTGGTATTGGCACTATCGTATTAAATCTGTTTGTATCAAACTATATTTCTAAAAAAAGAGTTGATTTAACTAGAGTGCAAATGAGGGATGTAGGGAAACTAAGTTCAACTACACTTAATGGAATAAGCATGATTGAAACAATAAAAGCTTCTGGTGCTGAAAATGGTTTCTTCCAAAAATGGTCTGGATATCAAGCATCAGTTAATTATCAAAATGTGAATTTCTCTAAAATGAATATTTACATTGGAATGATACCAATGTTTTTCTCAACTTTAGCAACCTATAGTGTATTATTTATTGGTGTTTATTTAACAATGACATCTAATTTTACTCTTGGTTCAACTATGACTTTCCAAGGCTTATTGTCTTCATTTATGTCTCCGGCTATGACGTTAGTCAATGCGGGACAAACTATTCAAGAAATGCGTACAGACATGGAAAGAATTGAGGATGTCATGAATTATCCAGATGATCCTTATGTTATAGATAGTCCAATAGATGAAAATATTGATTACAACAAGCTAAAAGGAAATATCGAAATGAAGAATGTCACTTTTGGTTATTCTCCTTTAGCTGAGCCATTAATTGAGAATTTTTCAATGTCAGTAAAAACTGGTCAAAGAGTCGCATTTGTGGGAAGTTCTGGATGTGGTAAATCAACGCTTGCTAAACTAATTTCGGGACTCCATCGACCTTGGAGTGGTGAGATAACTTTTGATGGTAAGAAAAGAGAAGAAATAGATAGAAGTATCTTTACAGGTTCTTTAGCAGTAGTTGATCAAGATGTTATTATTTTTGAAGATACAATTGAAAACAATATAAAGATGTGGGATAACACAATCGAGGATTTTGAAATGATCCTAGCTTGTAGAGACGCACAAATTCATGAAGATATCATAGCTAGAAAAGGTGGTTACCAATATAAACTTACAGAAGGTGGTAAAGATTTTTCTGGTGGCCAAAGACAAAGAATGGAAATTGCAAGAGCTCTAGCACAAGATCCATCAATTATCATTTTAGATGAAGCAACTAGTGCCCTAGATGCCAAAACTGAACAAGCTGTAGTAGAAGCAATCAAGGCTAGAGGCATAACTTGTATCGTTATAGCACATAGACTTTCAACAATAAGAGATTGTGATGAAATAATCGTTTTAGATAAAGGTAAAGTTGTTGAAAGAGGAACGCATGAACAACTATATAAAGATGGTGGATTATACGCAGAATTAATCACAAATGAATAGAGGAAAATATGGGTTGGTTTGAACAGCAAATAAAACAGCGTAAAATATCTGATCAAGAAGTCTATGAAGACTCTTTTATGGAGTTAGTTTCTGTAGTATTAGGTAATAATGAAGCTAGAAATCTTAATAACAGTCGTTATTTTTCTAAACAAGCAATTGATGATATTTTGAAATACTATCATAAAAAACCTATTGAAGTACCTGAAAATCTTACTGATTTTTATAAACAACTTGATTATGTATTAAGACCTTATGGTTTTATGTATCGAAGTGTAAAACTAGAAAAAGATTGGTATAAAGATGCCATAGGACCAATGTTGGTATTTGGAAAGAATAATGATGAAGTATATGCCTTAATTCCTGGTTTGGTTACTGGATATAAATATCGTGATCCTAAAACAAATACAATACTAAAAGTTAACAGTAGTAGCTCAGATATTTTTTCTGATGATGCAATATGTTTTTATAATCCACTACCACTAAAACAATTAAATATACCTGATTTACTTTTATATATGAAAGATTGCATAGATACTAGTGATGTAATACTATTTGTAGGCATAAGTTTACTAGTGACTTTAATTGGAATGATAAGTCCAAAACTAACACAATTACTTACAGGTCCTGTATTAAAAAGTGGAAATGTTTCAATATTGATATCACTTGCGATTTTTATGGTATTTACTAATTTAAGTTCGCAAATAATCAATATATTTAAATCAATGATTCTAAATAGAATTCAATCAAAAACATCTCTATCAGTTGAATCTGCAGTAATGATGAGAATTATGTCACTACCTGCAAACTTCTTTAGAAAGTATTCTTCAGGTGAATTATCAAGTAGAGCAAGCAGTGTAAATACACTTTGTTCAGCACTACTTAATGGTTTGTTTTCTACAGGAATTACATCTTTAGTTTCATTACTTTATGTTGGTCAAATATTCTCTTTCGCAAGAGTATTATTAGTGCCATCTTTAGCAATTATATTTTCTACTGTTGTTCTTAATTTAGTTTCAACATTATTGAGAATTAGAATTTCTAAACAACAAATGGAACTATCCGCAAAAGAATCTGGTTTATCTTATGATATGGTTTCAGGTATTCAAAAGATAAAACTTGCTGGAGCTGAAAAGAGAGCTTTCGCAAGATGGAATTCACAATTCGCAAAAGTTGTATCTTATTCATATAATCCACCAATGTTTTTAAAGATAAATAGTGTAATTATGTCAGCTATTTCTTTAATTGGTAATATTGCTTTATATTATTTAGCTGTAAGTAGTGGTTTATCACAATCAGATTTCTTTGCGTTTAATGCTTCTTATGGTATGGTAATGGGTGCTTTTTCATCTTTCGCAAGTATTGTCTTAAATCTTTCTGGTATTAAACCAATACTAGAAATGGCTGAACCAATATTAAAAGAAGTGCCTGAAATTAGTGAAAACAAAGAAATATTAAGTAGTATTTCAGGAAATATTGAATTAAATAATGTTTCATTTAAATATGAAGAATCATCTCCTTATATAATTGATGATTTATCTTTACATATTAAAGCAGGTGAATATATAGCAATAGTTGGTAAGACTGGTTGTGGTAAATCAACTTTAGTAAGGTTATTGTTAGGCTTTGAAAAGCCTGAAAAAGGGGCAATCTACTACGATGGTAAAGACATCAACAGTATTGATTTACAATCCCTTAGAAGAAAAATAGGAACAGTTACACAAGATGGTTCATTATTTATGGGGGATATTTATTCAAATATCGTGATATCTGCACCTGAATTAAGTCTTGATGATGCTTGGAAAGCAGCAGAAATTGCCGGTATTGCGGATGATATAAAGGCTATGCCTATGGGCATGAATACAGTAATTTCCGAGGGCCAAGGAGGCATTTCTGGAAGCCAAAAACAAAGAATTATGATAGCTAGAGCAATAGCTTTTAACCCTAAAATATTGATCTTTGATGAGGCTACAAGTGCTCTAGATAATAAGACGCAAAAAAGAATATCTAATGCGTTAGATGAGCTAAAATGCACAAGAATTGTAATAGCGCATAGATTATCTACTATTAAAAACTGTGATCGCATACTAGTATTAGACCGTGGTAAGATTATAGAAGATGGTACATATGATGAACTAATTGAAGCAAAAGGCTTCTTTGCGGACTTGGTTGATAGACAAAGATTAGATAAATAATTGCCCTCAAGGCAACTACTATCGTATATAAAGGTAAGGAAATATGGAAAGAAAACTAAGAAAATTATTTGATTACCAACGTTTCTACAAAAATAAGGATCTTGATCGTCTTATCAGAAATTCTTTGGAAAAGTATGAAGATCAAGAAGCTTTTGAAATGTCTGATAATTCCTTACTTTTAGTAGCTGGTGGTAAAAAAGATGTTGAAGAAGATAGGAAGAATGTAACATCATCAAATAAGGACTTAGAACTATGAGCGACAAACTTTTATTCGAAAACATTTATGAAGAATATCGTATAAAAGTTCTTTCATATATAAGAAGTAAAATTACTAATTATCAAGAAGCAGAAGATCTTTGCGAAGATGTTTTTATTAAGGTCTACAACAAATTAGATACTTACAATGAATCAAAGTCTTCTATTTCAACATGGATTTATAATATATGCAAGAATACAGTAATTGATTATTTTAGATCTCATAAAACAGAATATGAACTATTAGATAATTATGATTATTTAGAAGAAGAAAATGATGAAGAATTTAGTGAAGATGATCTGCAATATTTAGAAAAAGCCTTAAAGAAATTACCAGAAGAATTAAAAGATTTAATAGTACTTCATTATTATAATGATCTCAATTTAAAAGAAGTTGTTTCTAGAATGAATTTATCTTATGGTGTAGCAAAACTAAGACACAAAAAAGCATTAGATTTACTTCATGAAGAATTGAAGAATTATATACCAGATGTCTAGAAGACATCTTTTTTATTGATTAATAAGATATGTAAGGTATAATTGTATTGGTAAAAATATGAATTATAAGATTGTCGTAGATGCTGCTAGCGATATTAAAGATGAATATTTGAATAGAAATGACTTTCGTGTTTTAGCAATGGATTATTCTATCAATGATGAATACTATGTATATGATGGAATACAAAACGAAGATGATCTAGTAAAGCTATATGAAAATCAAAAAAATGGTGATTTAACAAAAACAAGTCAAATTACTCCGTTTCTATATGAAGAATATTTTAAAGAAATATTAAAAGAATATGATGGTTTATTATATATAAGTCTTTCAAGTGGTTTAACTTCAACATATCAGAGTGCTTTAATTGCTAAAGATAATGTTTTAAAAGAACTTGATAATAAAACAATAATGGTTTTAGATTCTTTAGGTGCATCTTGTGGTATTGGTTTATTAGCACAAAAAGCCTTAAGCAATAAAGACAATAGTTTAAGTATTGAAGATAATTATAATGAATTATTAAAACTTAGAGATAAGATTAAATATTATTTTGTAGTAGATGATTTAATGTATCTAAAAAAAGGTGGAAGAATTTCTTCTGCAGTAGCAATAGTAGGTAGTGCTATCGGTATTAAACCAATATTAACAATCAATTCAGAAGGTAAACTAGAAACTATAGAAAAGAAAAAGGGTAGCAATGCCGCAGTTAATTACATCTTTGATAAGTTTTCAAATGATTATGATGATGAAATTATTTATGTAGTAGACAGCAATAATAAGAAAATGTCCGAATATACTGTTAATAGAATAAAAGATGCATTTAATGATACAGAAGTATGTCCTAGATCGCTTTCACCAATTATAGGTGCACATACTGGTCCAGGGCTTATAGCTATTATCTATAAAGCAAAATAATATCTTACTGAAGTAAGATATTTTTATTTAAATCTTTAATTCTTTTATAAAAAGACTATAATAGTTTTGGATGTAACAATAGATAAGAAAGGAATTTTTTTATGGAAGAGAACAAAGCTTTAAAAAGATGGAAAATAACCGCAATACTTTCTTTAATTGCATTAATGATTGTGAGTGGCTTATATGTTTCTACTTTAAATAAGTCTAATAGTACTCCTGAAGAAAACACTATTGATGATAGAAGTGAAGATGAATTAATGCTTTCATTATGGAATGATGATGCAAAGGCTAAACAAGAATTAATTGCTTATATGCAAGCAATCACTGATGAAAACAGTGCTGATTATATTCCAGTAGAAAATCGAATTGCTGTATTTGATTTAGATGGTACATTATTCTGTGAAACTGATCCTATTTATTTTGATCATATGTTATTTATGCATAGAGTTTTAGAAGATCCAAATCATGAAGCTAGTGAATTTGAATTAGAAGTTGCTAAGAGTTGTCAAGAATTTATTGATACGGGAGAGTATCCTGCAGGTTTAGATAATGCACATGGCCAAGGCGTTGCTAGTGCTTTTAAAGGCATGAGTATTAAAGAGTTTACTGATTATATTAATGAATATAAAAATACTCCTGCTAATGGTTATACAAATATGACAAAGGGAGATGCTTTCTATTTACCAATGGTTGAAGTAATTGATTACTTACAAGCCAATGATTTTAAAGTTTATATTGTTTCTGGTACTGATAGATTAATCGTTAGAGGAATTGTTGATGGAATTAGTTTCTTGAACATTCCTAATAATCAAATTATCGGTTCAGATGAATTAATTGTTGCAAGCAATCAAGGTGATGTTGATGGCTTAGATTATACTTTAGAAAGTGGTGATGATTTAATCCTTGCTGGAGAATTCATTATTAAAAATTTAAAGATGAATAAAGTTACAGCAATCGCTCAAGAAATAGGTATCCAACCAGTACTTGCGTTTGGTAATTCATCTGGTGATACTAATATGGCTAATTATACAATTAGAAATAATCCATATCGTTCTTTAGCATTTATGTTATGTTGTGATGATACTGTTAGAGAAAATGGCAATGAAGCTAAAGCTGCAAAGATGGTGGAAAACTGTGAAAAGAATGGCTTTATACCAATTTCGATGAAAAATGATTGGTCAACCATTTATGGTGATGAAGTTAAAAGAAAATAGATTAGCTAAAAATAGCTAATCTATTTTTAAATAAAATAATTAAATAAATTTTATTGTTAATTCATAGTATAATAAAACCATGACAAGAAAAAAAGTTAAGAAGAAAAACTCGACACTTTCTAAGATTATTTCAATTGTGCTGATTGTAGCTGCAATTGTAATCTTTTCAGGGGTTTTAAGAAACCTATATAAGATGTTTTCTCTTCAACAACAGGCAAAAGTTGTGGAAGCTGAATTAGAAGCTTTAAAAGATGAGAACGCTTCACTTATTTCTACAAAAGAAAAACTTGAAGATCCAGATTATATTCAGACTTATGCTAGAGGAGAATATATGTTCTCAAAAGGTGATGAAAAAGTATTCTATTTACCTTCAGATGACTAATGCCAATATAAAAGGCATTTTTTATTAATTATGGAAAAGAAGATTAAAACAGAAGAAATCTATTCAGGAAAAGTAATTCATGTAGTTAAAGATGAAGTTGAACTTGATGATGGATCAAAGACATATCGTGAAGTAGTAATGCATAATGGAGGAGTATGTATTGCTTTAAAAGATGGTGATTACTACTACATGGTTAGACAATATCGCTATCCTATGGGAAAAGAGATGTTAGAATTTCCTGCAGGGAAAATAGAAAAAGATGAAGATCCTGATCTAGCTATTATTAGAGAAGCTGAAGAAGAAACAGGATATACTGTTAAAAATATTAAAAAATTTGGTTATATAGTTCCTACATGTGGATATAGTAATGAAAAAATATATCTATATTATGGTGAAGCTGATAAAAAAGTAGGTCAACATCTAGATATAGACGAAAGAATAAATGTTGAGAAATATACTTTAAAACAGATTGAAGAAATGATTTGTAATAATGAAATTGATGATAGTAAAACTATTGCTTTAGTTTTATATATAAAATTGAAAGGTTTAGATGCTTAGTTTTGAAAATCTTATAAGTGACATAGCTAAAACTCGTGAAGATCCTAAAGAATACCTTCTAGGTTTTTTTACCAAAGAAAATTTTAAGAAATACAGTTTAGATAATAATCCTGATAAAGATGAAATTAAGGCTATAAAAATAATGTTTGAATCTAAAAAGGATCTATTAGATAGAGTTAATGCAGCTTTAAAATATGATCCATTTTGTTTAGAAGCTTTCTTTGTTTATTTTGTTTTATCAGAAGATATTTATGTAAATTATCGTTTTGAAGCTTTTTATAAAGAAATGAATGAGTTTGCAGATTTAGATGATCATCAAAAATACAATTATTTAAGAATAATGGATTTCTATGTAGAGTTTTTAATGGATGTACATAACTTTACTAGAGCTATTAAAGTTCAAAAAATGCTTATTAGATTAAGAAATGATTTAAATCATAAAGATATGCGTCGTCTAGTATACCTATATTATGAAATTGAAGATGCTGAGGAATTATATCGTTTTTATGCTAATAATGAATTTGATGATTATGCATATTTATTATTGATAGTAACTTTACTTAAAAATGATGAAACGCTTAAAGCAAAAGAAGTATTATTAGAAATGTTTGAAAAGATAGAGTATGCTTCTTATTTAGATCATTTATGGGATTTAGATTTAAATGATCCTAAGCAGAAACAATTCTATTCAACTGTTGAAAAAAGTTATGTAGAACTTAGTTCAATTCCTGATTTTTTCTCTTGGGTTAATATGATTAAGGAAAACAACAAATAATATAGATGGTGGTATAATTGTTTTATGAATATTGATATTAATAAATTAGCTGAGATTAAACAAGAACTAGAATCTTTAAATGAAGATGAAGTTTTATTTGTGAATGAAAAAGGTAATGCAAAGTATGTTATTGCTCCTATAGAGTTATATGATCGTATTGAAGAGATCTCTGATTCATATAATCGTTATTATTCACCACAAGTTAAAGTTGTTAATTCTGATGATTTTGAACTTAGTTATGATGAATATGAAAGAATAAAGAATCAAATTATGGAATTAGTTGAAAAAACTTTAATGCCAAAACCGGAGAAACTAAACTAATGAAGGGTTATTTTATTACTTTTGAAGGCCCTGATGGATGTGGTAAATCTACTGCTGCAACAGGAGTTTGTGAAAAATTAATTGCTGATGGTTATGAAGTAATTCATACTAGAGAACCTGGTGGCATTGAAATATCTGAAGATATTAGAAAGATAATACTTGATCCTAAAAATACAATGATGGATCCTAAAACAGAAGCTCTTCTTTATGCAGCAAGTAGAAGACAACATCTAGTTGAAAAAGTATTTCCTGCAGTTAATGAAGGTAAGGTTGTAATATGTGAAAGATTTTTAGATTCTTCTTTAGCATATCAAGGATATGGAAGAAATTTAGGTTTTGATGAAATATTAAATATTAACCTATTTGCGATAGATAATACTTATCCTGATTTAACTATCTATTTAGATCTTGATGAGCAAGTAGGTTTAAATAGACTACAAAATAGAGCTTTTAAAGATCGTTTAGATCAAGAGTCAATTGATTTTCATCATCGTGTAGCTAAAGGATATAAAGAAGTATTAAAAAGATTTAAAGATCGTATTAGCGTTGTTGATGCAAGTATGTCTAAAGAAGAAGTTATTAATGAATCTTATAAATTAATTAAGGAATTAATAAGTGATTAAAGAAGAATTAAAAGAAAAAGAACCTATTGCGTATAATACACTACTAAATGGTTTAAAGAATAATAAAGTAGCTCATAGCTACTTATTTTCTGGAGAATACAGTCCATTAAAAATAGAAACAGCTTATTTATTAGCGCAATCAATTATAGAAGGTAATAATGATTTTGCATGTGAAACATGTAATACATGTAGAAGAATAAGAAATAATGAATATTATGATGTTATATATGTTGATGGATATAAATCAAGTATTAAAAAAGATGAAGTTGATAATATTTTAAGTGAATTCTCTAAAACATCTTTAGAACAAGCTGGTAAAAAGATATATATCTTAGCAAACATTAATAATTCATCTACTAAAGTATTAAATATGATTTTAAAGTTTATGGAAGAACCAAGCAACAATAATACTTATGGTATATTTATCACTGATAAAAAAGAAGATCTTTTACCTACAATTGTTTCTAGATGTCAAAATGTTCCTTTTCTGACAAGAGATTTTTCTTATTTAATAAGTCAGTATGAACAAGCAGGTTTTGATTATATAGATGCATATTTATTGTCGAATATCTTACATCGTTTTGACTTAGATTTTGATTTAAATGATGATTACTATTTAAATGCGAAAGAATATGTATATAAGACAATTGAAAGTTTAAGTGATAAAAATTATTTACCTGTACTGTTTTATAAAGAATTTTATCCTAACTTTAAAGCTAGAGAAGATTTAAAAAAGGTAAGTGATTATTATTTAAGTATTATGATTAAAATGATTGAGGATGCTTTAGAAAATAAAGAATTAGCTGATGAAGAATATAATAATCATCTTCAATTAATTAATAATAACAATCCTAGTAGACTTCTTGAAATATTTATTGAAGCAAGTGATAAAACCTTAGCAAACCCAGAAAGGAAATTATTGTTTGATGCAATTAGTTATGAGATAATAACTAGTGTTTAAAGGTGTAATATGGAAAATATGAGATATGTATCAGTTAAGTTTGAAACTACTAATAAGATTTATACATTTTCAACTACTGATGAAACTATAAAAAATAACGATGCAGTAATTGTGGAAACACAACGTGGCTTAGAGTATGGTCAAGTTGTATCTAATCCTTTTGATAAAGCAAATGTTTCTTTTGAAATTAAACCAGTTATTAGAAAAGCTAATCAAGATGATTTAGAACAATTTCAAGCAAATAAAGCTGATGCTTTTGAAGCAAAAAGAATATGTCAAGAAGAATCAGATAAATTAAATCTTGATATGAATGTTATATCTGCAGAATATACTTTAGATAGAGCTAAGATCACTTTTACATATTTAGCAGATGATAGAGTTGATTTTAGAGAATTATTAAAAGTTTTAGCATCAATATTCCATTGTCGTATTGATTTAAGACAAGTTGGTACTAGAGATAAAGCTAAGATGGTTTCAGGCATTGGTGTGTGTGGTAGAGAGTTATGTTGTGCAAGATTTATTGGTGATTTTGATCGTATATCAATTAATATGGCCAAAAATCAACTATTAGCTTTAAATGTTCAAAAATTATCTGGACAATGTGGTAATTTAATGTGCTGTTTAAGATTTGAAGATGAAGCTTATAAAGATTTAAGAAAAGAATTACCAAAACTTAATTCTCAAGTTGAATATGAGGGAGAAAGATATCGTATTACATCAATGAATGTAATTGCGAAGAATTGTAAATTAGAAAATCCTGAACATGCGATATTTATTAGTTTAGATGAGCTTGTTTCAAAAGCAAAATACAATAAACCAAAAACAAATACTGAAAGTGAGGAAGAAAGTGTTGCTTAAAGATAAAGCTACACTTTTTATTGTAGCCACTCCAATAGGTAATCTAAACGAAATATCTTCTAGAGCTCTAGAAGTTTTAAAAAGTGTTGATGTGATAGCTTGTGAAGATACTAGAAATACGATAAAACTACTAAGTCATTTTGATATTCATACTAAATTAATAACTTATCATAACTTTAATGAGAAAGAATCTAGTAAAGGAATAATAAAATTATTAAAAGAAGGAAAAAGTATTGCTTTAGTATCTGATGCAGGATATCCACTTATATCTGATCCAGGATATGAATTAGTTAATGATGTTATTGATGAAGGTTTTAACATTACAACTATTTCTGGAGCAAATGCTGCGCTTAATGCTTTAGTTGCATCAGGATTAAAAACTAATCATTACTTATTCTATGGTTTTTTAAATTCTAAATCTTCTCAAGCAAAAAAAGAACTAGAATCTTTAAAAGATTTTCCTTACACAATAATCTTTTATGAAGCTCCACATCGTATAGAGAAAACAATTAAATTAATGTATGAAGTATTTGGAGATAGAAAAGCTGTAATTGCTAGAGAACTCACAAAACTTCATGAACAATACTACCGTGATACTTTAGATAAATTAACTAACTTAAAAGATCTAAAAGGGGAAATAGTAATACTTGTACAAGGATATGAAAAGAAAGATATTCAAATTGATGAAAGTGAGCTATTTAATAAGATAGATATTTTAATTAATAAAGGTTATAAAACAAAAGAAGCTGTTAATCAAATTAGCGAAGAATATAATATTTCAAAGAATACTTTATATAACTCATATTTAAAAAGGAATAAATAAAATGAAAAAGACTAAACAAATTACTAGAATTGAACAAATGGAAAAACTATATGATGAATCTTTAAGTATTATTAAAGATTATAAAAAGAGTCTAAATAAGTTAAAAAGAAATCAAAAGAATATTAAATTATTAGAAGATTATTATTCTAAACATTGGCTTAAAGATTATGAGGCTGATGAAAATAATAGATTACCAAAGGATTTAAAAAGAGGAGTTCTTTCTCAAGATGCTTTGTATGATTTATTAAATGAGAATGATAAACTATTTAAAAAATAGTTTTTTATTTGATCAAAATTTGTGAATTTATTAACAAAAAAATTATATACTTATATTAGTCAAATAGGAGGAATACTTGTTTATGGCAAATCGTTTTATATTAAATGAAACATCATATCATGGTGCTGGTGCTGTTAAAGAAATAGTTAACGAGATTAATAATCGTGGCTTTAAAAAGGTTTTTGTAGCATCAGATCCAGACTTAGTAAAGTTAAATATTACTTCAAAAGTTACTAGTTTATTAGATCAAGCAAATATTGAATATGTACTATATTCTAATATTCAAGCTAATCCTACAATTGAGAATGTACAATCAGGTGTAAAAGCTTTTAAAGAAGCTAATGCTGATTGTATTGTAGCAATTGGTGGTGGTTCTTCAATGGATACTGCTAAGGCTATTGGTATTATCAATACTAATCCAGAATTTTCTGATGTGCGTTCATTAGAAGGTGTTGCACCTACTAAGAATCCTTGTACACCAATTTTAGCTGTACCTACAACCGCTGGAACTGCAGCTGAAGTTACAATCAACTATGTAATAACTGATCCAGAAAACAAAAGAAAGTTTGTTTGTGTTGATGTTCATGATATTCCAGTTGTTGCATTTGTTGATCCAGAAATGATGTCATCAATGCCAGCTAGTTTATCTGCTGCAACAGGCATGGATGCTTTAACTCATGCAATAGAAGGATATATCACTGCTGGAGCATGGGAGCTTTCTGATATGTTCCATATTAAAGCAATCAGATTAATTGCTAAAAATTTAAGAACTGCAGTTAATAATGATCCTAAAGCAAGAGAAGCTATGGCTTTAGCACAATATATTGCCGGTATGGGATTCTCTAATGTTGGTTTAGGAGTAGACCACTCTATGGCTCACACCTTATCTGCTTATTACAATATGCCTCATGGCAAAGCTTGCGCAACACTTCTTCCTACAGTTATGGAATATAACGCAAGTGCAACAAGTGAAAAATATCGTGATATAGCTGATGCTTTCGGTGTAGAAAATGCTTATACTATGGATTTAGATCAAGCTAGAAAGGCTGCAATTGATGCAGTAAGAAAACTAGGTGAAGATGTTGGAATTAATATGTCATTAAAAGATGTAGTTCCTATGGAAGATATTGATTCATTATCTGCAGATGCTTTAAAGGATGCATGTACACCAGGCAATCCTAGACCAGTAAGTGTTGAAGATATTAAAGAGATGTTCTTATCATTGATGAAATAGTTTATAAATAAAAGTTCAGTTAATCTGAAGTGAACCCCTAAAGTTGGACCAACTAAAGGAGGTTCACTTTTATTATGAAGTATTCAAAAGAATTCAAATTGGAATGTATTAGAAAGTATAAGAATGGTGAATATATAGAAGATCCACCTGGTGTCAAACGCAAGGTGTTTCTCAATCAGTTAAGAAGATGGGTTAGAATGCATGATTCATTAGGAGAAGCTGGTTTAGATCGTAATAGACCTACATTGGATATTGACCAAAGATTGGAATTGATAAGAAGAGTAGAAGGTGGTGAGTCGTATCAATCTGTAGCTTTATCTATGGGAATACTGCCAGACCTATTAATCAAATGGCACAATATCTATTTAGAATCAGGCATAGATGGGTTAAAATCATTAAAAAGAGGTAGAGCTTCTATGAATAAGAAAAAACCTATCAAGAAAGATGATTCTAAGAAAACTAAGGAAGAACTATTAGAAGAAATAGAATATCTTAAAGCTGAAAATGAATACCTAAAAAAACTCGACGCCTTAGTTCAGAAAAGGAAGGCCCAACCACAAAAGAAAAAGTAATAGTGGTTGATGAACTAAGGCAGA
>CADBMV010000120.1 GCA_902795865.1 uncultured Erysipelotrichaceae bacterium
TAAGTTTAGAACCATGGCAATACCTGACCATAGACCTAAAATTATACCTAACATTACATTGCTCATATAATTTATGAACCTCCTTATAAATAAATTATATAACTATAAAAAAGCGCTTTCAACAATTTTCACACAATTATCACATAATTAGTTTTGTTAAATTATAAAGGCTTATTATAGAAAACAATATTCAATTTCTGTCTTTGTAATAAGAATTGTATCCGTATTTATAGTAGTTTTAAGTCTTTCTCCAAGAAGCTGAACTTCTTTTTCATCAATTCCTATTATGATTACTCTAAGACTTGTTTCTGTAGTGTATCCTTTATTGTGAGAATATCCTCCAAGCTGCATCAAAAGAGAAAAGCCTATTTCCCTTTCCGTACAAATCTCCGTCAAAATCTCTTTAAAATCATCTGCAGTAAATATTTCTTCGTAATTATCTTTATCTTTCATACCAACGAAGATTTCATATTTAAATCCTTTTTTAAGCATTTCTTCCATAACAAAACATCCTAACTAAATTCAGACTGCAAATTGTTTTTAACAATTAAAACACATTCTTGATTCATAAACATCGATAAGCTCTTACCTAGTTTCATAATATCAACATCTCTAGAACCAATAATATTAATACAAAGAGTGTCTTCTACAGCATACCATCCATCCTCATGCAGAAAACCTCCTTTAGCAGGAACCAAAGAAAAATCTATCTTCTTCGATTCAAAAAAATGCACTACCATTTCAGTAAGATCATCTTTACTAACTACTTCATCATGTAAGGAAATATCTTTACAACCTATATACATTTGATATTCAACATCATCCTTCATTGCCATATTGAACTCCTGTATTTATTATAATTTTTTTTAAATCATTTTTTAGATATTGTGTCTGTGTAATTATTCACTTAGTATTAAAACGCTTTGCTTCTAACACGTTTTATAAACTCGCTTTTAGAACTTATCGCAAAACATCATCATCCAACAAGAAATTCATAATTCCCATTCTTATAATGCCGTCTTCATCTGTTTTAGGTTTCAAATAATCTTTTTGTACGATTATTTTTTTAAATGAATCATCTATATTTTCAAGAGACTTTTTTTCTTGCTGTACTTTTGACGAATTATTCATTTTAAAAGCTGATTGAATATAATATCGTTCACTACCTCTATTCACCACAAAGTCAACCTCGTATTCTTTTCGTATAGTTTTGCTATTTTTGTCTTTTCCAAACCATTCAACAACACCTACATCAACACTATATCCTCGAATACGAAGCTCATTATATAGAATGTTTTCCATTATATGATTCTCTTCGATTTGCCTAAAGTTTAATCTAGCGTTTCTTAGACCAACGTCTTCAAAGAATATTTTATAAGGGGTTCCTATGTAGTGTTTCCCTTTTATATTGTATTTATAAGCTTTACTAATTATGAAAGCATCTTCAAGACAATCGAGATAACTATCTATCGCACTATGTGAAAAGTTTATCTTCATTTCTGATTTAAATGTTTTTTCAAGTTTTGTTGGATTTGTATATGATCCTATGTTCGATGAGATAACATCAAGAAGTATATCTAGTTTTTCTTCGTTTCTTATTTTATTTCTCTCGATGATATCCCTCTTATACGTAGTATCAAAAAGAGTTTTTAGATAATCTACTTTTGATTCATTACTGGAATATGTGAGCAGTTGTGGCAATCCTCCATAAGTAAAATAATCATCCCATGCTTCTTGTCTATCACCTTCATATACGCTGAAAAACTCAAAGAATCGTAGTGGGTGCATTTGAATGACATCGCCTCTTCCCCTAAACTCTGTAGCTATATCTGAAGAAAGAAATCTTGAATTACTTCCAGTTACATATACATCAACATTTTTTAATTGAAGAAGTCCGTTTAATAATTCAACAAAATCATCCATCATCTGTATTTCATCCAAAATAATGTAATACATTTTTTTATCAGTTATTAAATTGTTTATGTATTGAAATGTATAAGAAAGGTCTCGATAAGGCATACCTTGTGCACCTTCAAGAGACAATCGAATAATATGATTCTCATCAACTCCACTATCTATTAGATGATTAACAAATAACTCATTCAACAAAAATGATTTGCCACATCTTCTTATTCCTGTCACAATTTTAATTAATTTATTATGTTTTCTTTCGATAAGTTTATCCAAATAAAATTTTCTTTCAATTATCATATGTAGCTCCTAAATTTGTGTATATACACACTTTTAGCACTTATATTATATATCGACTACATTAGCCTGTCTATAGAAGAAATCTATTTTCCCTTCGACAAATAATCTCTTAAAATTCTATAAATTCAGTTTCAATATCAATGTTTATGTTAATATCTCTAGGTCATAATAATAATTAAGTAACATCATACATTTGTGTTGCTTTTTATTTTACACATTTGTTCTTATTTCTTATATGAATTCGTAACAAGAACTTTTTAAAGCAAAATAAATACTTAAACAAACGCAAAGATTATGGCTATTATTAATAAGCCGCATCTTTACCTCCTTCAGTTTCTATCTCTTCTGCTTCAAGATGATCAGGATCAAGATGATATGGTAAGGATGTCTTCATAGGAGTTGGTAGCTTCTCGCCTTTTGATTCAAGGAATTCTCTAAGCACCCATGGCTTATCCGTAATCATTCCATCAACTTTCATTTTATACATGATTTCCATATCTTGCTTACTGTTAATAGTCCATGGTATAACCTTCATTCCATTTTTATGTGCAAACTCAACTTGTGCTTTTGTAAGTTCTTCGTAGTATGGTGATACAATATCAAAACCTAAAAATGCCGCAGCTTTAAAAGGATCTTTACCAAAGTCTTTTATATCGATTCCACCAAGCCATGGCGATGGATCGTCTTTGTCTAACCAAAGTGTCATAGAATCTACACCACCCCACGACGCTTGCTCATTATAAAGCGCTACGGTAATGAATTCTGGATCTATTTCTTCCATTCTTTTAAGAATATCCCAATCAAAAGATTGAAGTTGAACTCTATCTTTGAAACCAAATTCTTCTACAAGACTTTTAAACTTAGTAAGCATTTCATCCTTATCATAATTTTTTTCATACAAAGTTCCAGCGGCTGGATCAGGCATATACTTAGCTTCTATACTTAGACGAACATTTACATTACCACTATCTCTAACGAGCTCAAAAACTTGTCTAAGCGTAGGTATGCTTGCCTTATGTTGAACTTGGCTACGCCCATGCATATCATAATACTCACATGATTCATCCATTGAACCAACATTAAACTCCTGTAACTCTTCATAAGTCATGTCATGGATATAGTATTTATTAGCTTCAATACGATTCCCATTGGAATCGATAGTTATATCGGGATTAAGTACAGCGTTGTGCGACATTACAATCTGCCCATCAGCACTCATCTGCATATCACACTCTATAGTCGAAGCTCCGCTTTCAATCGCATACTGATATGAATACAACGTATTTTCAGGCCTTGCATCTCTTCCACCTCTGTGATATTCAATATCGTAATATGATGGTTCATTGATATTTGTTGCTGCGTCTTTTGAAGTATTAGTATTGCACGCACCCAAAAACAAAACTAAAATCGCAACCATAATAATGGTGCCGCATCTTTTAACATGAAAATGTATTTTATTCATTATTTCTATTTCATTCATAACTTCACCAAACAAGTATTTGCTATGCTTTGGAAAACTAAAACTTTTATATATCTTTAAGCAAGAACTTTATTATGAAGATTATCTTCCATTATATTTTACCTATTTTTTTTAATTATAATACTTTTTGATTATGTCAACTTATTTTTATGCACTAGTTTTTATCTTTTTTAATGGTATTTTTTATCTTTTTAAATAGTGATATCATTTAAAAGAATAAAGGAGCTTTCTATATGCAATTAAAACTATATAAAAGATCTACTCTATTATTAACTATAGTAGTATTGATTGATATCATAAGCATCGTATTACTTTTAACTAATAGACAATTATGGGCAAACAATAAAGCAACAACAATCTTTGTATTTGTATTATTTATATTTATATTATCTTTAATATATTCTCATTATGATTTAAATGCAGATAAAAACTTAATTAAAAAAAGAGTATCTAATGGTGATGTAGCCCTTGCAAGAATAAAAGGTGGTAGTTTTGTAAGATTTGCTAGAGATGCAAGACTTAGAAACCATGTCTATTGGAAGTTGGATGTTGAAGTATATGATAACGATATGAATAACTTTGATACAACAATCATCGAGAAATTCTCAACTCATCAAACTTCTATTCCTTCTGGTTATGTATATGTTACATATCTACCAGATAAGAAAGATGAATGTTTAATTATTCCTAATGTCATAATATCTTCAATACCTGAATATAAACCATTAGTTGATGATTATGAAAAAGCACTTAAACCTAAATATTTAAATGCTTATGTCAATGATGGCTTAATCTTACAAACTTATAAAGATTCTATTGAAGCTTCTAAGAAAGATAATTAATTTTAAAAAGTATTTTATTTAACTGTGTTTATTATCGTTTTAGCTACTTTACTTCTAATTTTTGATTATAACTAACTTTGTTTTTTTATAGCTTTGAAATATATCGTCGTTTTTTTTATTTGTGATATTTCAATTCAGTAAAATGTGAAGTTTTCATTCAGTGTTTTGTGAAATTTCAATTCAGTAAAATGTGAAGTTTTCATTCAGTGTTTTGTGAAATTTATAATTTTTCCTTCTGTAATAAAATTACCTCAAAAATCTCTGACCTTTATTTTCTTTCTACTTCTCGATATTTTTTATCAACTATACTATATAAGAAACAATCTACTCTTTTATCACTTATTGATTCTATATATTTTCGATAACCATTTAATTGCTCATCATAATGATAATCATCTATATTTTTAGTTTTATAATCTATTATTTCAAAATGATCATCATATTCCATTAATAAATCTATAAAACCGTGTTTTTTATCTTTATCACCATATATAAATTCATATTCTTTATATGCTTTGCCATTTAAACAATTTTTCATTAAATCACTATTCATAAAACTTATAATCATATCTTTATATTCATCTTCAATAAATGAATAATCAGGATTGTTAAAATCTAATAGTTCTAAATAATAATGTAACTTACTACCAAAATCCATAGCTAAAATCATATCTTCATCAATTAAACCTGCTTCTTTAGAAAAACTATCTTCTATAACTATCTCAGGTTTAATAATTATATGATCTTTGATATTAATTACTTCATTTGTGTCTTTTATAACTAATTTCTTTTTATTATCTTTTAAATAGTTTCTATTTAATTCATAATCATTAAAATCTATATCTTTTATATTATCTTTTAAATCATCATAAATAGAATCTAAAATTTTTTTAAAGCTGTTATACTCTAATCTTACATAATCTTTAACAATACCAGTACCATCATTATTATTGTTTTCAAAACTACCTACAATTATCATCTTATCCATGGCTCTAGTTAATCCTACATATAGTAGTCTTATCTTTTCAGATATGTCTTGCATATCAAAATCATATTTAAATAAATCTTTCTTTATAGTATCTTTTAAGCCTTTATTCTCTATATATGAAGGCATAATAAGACCTAGTTCTTTAGAGAAAATTATGCGTTTGTTAATATCTGCTCTATTAAATCTCACATCCATTCCCACATAGTAACAGATTCTATATTCTAAACCCTTAGCTTTATGGATATTGATAATTCTTACTGCATTCTCTTCATTATTTTGTGATGCATATCTTATATCTAAATCTTCGTCTTCAAATACTTTTCTTAAATACTTATCAAACTCTTCATAATCATAAGTCATAGAATTAAAGGTGTGTGCTAATTGATATAGATAATCTACCTTAACTAGATTATTAGAAACATCTTTAATCTTATATAGCTTTGTATATAAATCTGTATACTCAATTATTTCATCTAATATATCCGCAATACTTTTACTATTTATGTTTAAAGAAATCAAATTAATAATTCTAATTATTTCGCTTTCTTCATACTTATTATTTTTAATAATGTCATAGATATCACTATCACTAATTTCAAACAAGAAACTTCTAGCTAAACTTGTGAAGCTGTATTGGTAATCATAACCATAATCATTAACACAAACACAATTCAATAATTTATAAAAAGCTCTAATGACACTAATTAAATCACTATCAGATATTCTACTATCAGCTTCAATGATTGATGGAATATTGTAGTGCATTAAAATCTGTTTATATAAATCAAAATTCTTTGTACGATCCACAATAATACAAAAATCTTTATATTCAGCTTTTCTTTTTACGCCATTACCATTAACTATAAATTTATTTATTTTTTCTTTTATATCTCTAGCTATTACAAAAGCTTCGAATTCTTGTTTATTAATATCAGAAAACTCATCCATTTTACTATCGTATTCATAATTTAATATTTCTAATATATTATCTTGATTATATTCTTCATTTCTTCCAGATATCATATGGTGTCCTATTTTATAATCTGCACCACCAATCTTTTTATCCATAGTTCTATCAAATACTAAATTAATACCATCTAATACTTCAGCTCTACTTCTAAAATTATGACTTAGTTCTATTAATTCATCTGAATCACTATTAATATATTCATCATATTTCTTTTTAAATAAATCAGGATTCGCATTTCTAAAACGATAGATAGATTGTTTAATATCGCCTACCATATAAACATTATTTCTTTCAATTCTGCTTATGAAGGCATCTTGTAGATCGTTGGTATCTTGATATTCATCTATTAATATTTCTTTAAAACTATTAGCTATTTCATTTTTAATATCTTCGTGTTTATCAACTAATTCAATAGCCATCTTAAACACATCAATAAATGAATATAAATTATTATTCTTTTTATATTCATTATTCTTATTAAATAATCTTTCAGCTAATTTAATTAAATATAGACAATCTTGCTTACTACTTCTTATGTCATTAAAAATTATTTCTTTATCTACTACTTCATCTTTTAATTGTTTAATTAAATCACTAATTTCTTTTTTTATTTCGCTTGCTTGTTTACCACTACCTCGAGCTAATTTTTTATCACTTATTTCACATAGATTTATATTTCTTTTAATATCTTCATATGTCTTACAATTATATAAATTATCTAAATTAATAAAGTACTCATTTGTATTCTCTACATAATATGATAGGTCTTGTATTAGACTTCTAATTTTCATTATTTTATTGATTAATAACGAAGTATATTTATCAATTAAATTATTTAAAGCTTTATCGCTATAAAAATTATTTTCATAATTATTAATATATTCATCTTTTTCATAAATCATTTCTATATTTTTATAAATATCTAGAATTGCTGATCTAATTGGTTCATCATTTTTAATACAATATTTATTTAAAATATCTAAAAACGTTTTATCTTTCTTAAGATATTCTTCATTTAATATTTCATCTAAATATTCACTATTGTTTGTGGAAAGAATATTATTATCAATAATATTAATATTTTTATCTATATTAAATAGATAATGATATTTTTTGATCAAATATAATGCATAAGCATCAAAAGTCATAATGAAGGCTGTATCAATTTTATTTATTTGATTTAATTGATATTCTTTATCTTCAAATAAATTTAATTCATCTTTAATAATTTTATTTCGAATACGATTTTTCATTTCTGCTGCAGCTTTATTAGTAAACGTTAAAACCAAAAGATTATTAATATCAATCTTTCTTTCACCCACATGTCTATATACTCTTTCAGATAAAACAGCTGTCTTACCAGATCCCGCACCTGCAGATACAAGAATATTATGACCAAAACTATTGATAGCTTGAAGTTGTTGATCGGTCCATCTTTCAGCCATATTATTCTTTTTCCTTTCTTGTATTTATAAAAATCAAATCATCATTTCTTTTAAAACAAATATCACTATATGGACAATAAGCACATGATTCATTATCTTTATCTATTTGTTTAGGATTAATCTTAAAGTCTCCACTTAAAATACTATTTCCTGCTTCTAATATTTTTTCATCAACTAAGTTAACTAATTCATCAAATCTTTCATCAGACATTATCTTGCTTGTACTAGAAAAGCTACCATCTTTTTTTAGTTTTAAGCCATGTATATTATTACTAATTCCTTCTTCAATACTTGAATCTAGTAAATTAACTCTGTCTAAATCGTTAGTTGTATATCCATGAAGTTTCATTGAATCATTTTTTATATCATCAATATTTAAATCGCTATTATATTTATAATCATTATTAATTAAATATTGAAGATAGAATCCTGCATATTTAATATTTTCATATCTTTTATCTTTAGATAATAGATACATATATGAAGGAAGTTGTAAAGACAAACCATATTCAAATAATTTCTCTTTTATACTTGCATATGATCCACTTTTATAATCTATAACTGATACTATTGTTTTCTCGTTTTCTTTTTTGTAGTTTAGTTTATCTATAAAACCATTAAAGCTAATAGAATCATTTAAATCATATTTAAATTTTTCTTCACATACATGATTATTTAAACTACTAAGTTTATCTTGTTTATTAATTATTTCTATATCTTCTTTAATTTCTTTTTTAAGTTTATTTAAAAAGAATAATTCTTTACTATCTAATTCATATTCATTTAATTTATTATTCCATGATTTTTCAAAATCAAATTCATCATTTTCATAATATTCTTTTAATACTTCATGAGCTATGCTTCCTAATTTAGTATTAAAATTATCATCATTTTCTCTTAGTTTTAAAATATACTCTAAATAATATTTAAATTGACATTTATAAAATTCATCCATTGATGAATATGAAAGATTTACAGTATTTATATCTTTAATTTGTTTATCATTTAAGCCATTAAAGCTATTGTTATACTTACCATAATCTATATCATCATATGTCTTCATATATAAAGAAATATCTTTATCTTCTATACCATATTTATCAAATCTATCTAAACTATAAGATAGTTTTAATCTATTTATATAATCAGAATATTTATTTGAATTAATATATTCTTTCTTATTTATTCTTTCAAATAAATTATTTTCGTTATACGAATTAAAAGGACTCTTCTTACAATAAGATAGATATAAATTATGAATGTTTGATAGATATGTTTTTGTATTATATCTTTTTAGATCGTTTATAATTTCACTACTACTTATTCCTAAAACATTTTTTAAATCATCACTTAAATAATCATCATCTTTATTTAAATTAGGAAAACTTTCACTAAAGCCAAGCACAAACACATATTCATCTTCTTCAAAATGTGTAAACATTTCACTACATTTCACCACGTTTTTTAGATTGCTTTGGTTTGATTTAATATTTCTTAAATCATGAATAATATAATCTTGAATTTCTTTTAAATCATATTGTGGGTACTTATTTATAATGTTTATTATTCTTTTACTTATTGGACTATTTAAGTTTTTTAAGTAATCAAATATTTCTTCTCTACTTTTTTCATTAAACATTACTCTTAAATCATTAACTAATTTTGTGCCAATTATACTATCGCTATTCTTATAATCAATCTTAAATGGATAATATGTATTAAATCTTTTAAAGTATGTCTCATAATCGCTATTAGTGTTTAAGATAAAAATTTTATTGATGTCGATTTGTTTTTCATATAATAAATCAAAGATTGTATTATAGAGGTACTCAACTTCTTCTTCAATATTTTCAAAACTATATAAATCATAAACTTTATCTATAAGTTCATCTTCTATTAATTCGCCATTAATTATTTTTAAATCTTCTTCACTTAGTTTTCCATAACCCATTATAAAAATTTTTCTATCTTTTATTTGTCTATTAAATAATGGATTAAATATTAATAAATTATTATCTATTAATTCTTTTTTGTATTCTGATAAATCATTTAACTTTTTATTTTCGTATTTAGTATTGATGTCTATGTAGTATAGATTATTTAGAATTTCTCTTGCGTTATTTATAGATAGATTATATTTATCTACTAAGTATTTAATAGCTCTAATATCATAATTAAAAAAGTAGTTTCTTTTATACTTATTAAGATCCATGAATTTCACATCAATTATTTCTTTTCTTTTAGAAATGGACTCTAAAACTCTTCTTGAATAAGAATTTGGACATATAACTAATGCGTTATTTAGATCATATTTATTAATATTCATGCCTATTTTTATTATATATTAATAAATTTAGCACTCTTTTATCAATAATGTTAGCACTTTTTACTTGACAGTGCTAATTTTAGTGTTATTATATAGGTGTAGGGTAAATAAGAAGTCCCTAAGGAGGTAATTGATTATGAAATATTTTCCAAGAAGTTTAGATGTGTTTGATGATGTGCTTGATGGATTCTTCTCAAGAGAACCAATGTATACAGGAAGCATTATGAAAACTGATGTATATGAAAAAGATGGCTATTATAACTTAGATATTGAATTACCTGGTTATAGTAAAGATGAAGTAACAATGGATATTATGGATGGTTACTTAAATATTAAAGCTAGCCATAATGCTACTAACGAAGAAAAAGATGCTAAGGGTAACTTAGTAAGATCTGAAAGAAGATTTGGTTCTTGTTCAAGAAGCTTCTATGTAGGTGAAAACATTAAAGCTGAAGATGTGAAGGCTAAGTTCGATAATGGTATCTTAAACATCACTCTTCCTTCTAAGCAACAAAAAGCTATTGAAACTAAGCAAACTGTCACAATTGACTAGTTGTTCCCTCTTATTTGTATAGAAAACGTCATCTAAAAGATGACGTTTTTCTTATGTGTTAAGTTTGTTAAAATCAAAGTATGAATAAACAATTATTAATAAATCATTTTAAAGATACTGACGTTGATATTGAAAACATCTTTATAGCGCAAGATATCGCTAAAAGTTGTCTAGAATATATGAAGTCTTTTTTAAAACCTGGATTAACTAGAAAACAAATTTATGATGAGTGTGAAAGATATATGTTAGAAAAAGGATCTAGAGGATTTTGGATTCATAATGATCCTGCATTAATTCTTTTTAATAAATATACAACTTATTCTGCACATGAAGATCCTAGTTATTTATTTACAGATTTGTTTATTGAAGAAGATGATTTAATTACTATCGATGTGGCACCAATGGTTAATAACGGTTGGGGGGATTTCGCAAGAACATTCATTATTCAAAAAGGTAAATTAATTGATTGTAAAGATTGTAGTAATAATGAAATAAAAGATACGATTGATTTTGAATATAAATTACATGAATTATTTATTAATTCTTTAAATGATCAGATTACTTTTTCACAATTACATAAAATTATTGATGATTATGTTAATGCTAATGGATACTATAATTGTGATTATCATCAGAATTATGGACATACAATAGAAAATGATCAGAAAGATAGAATAACTATTGCGGATGGTGTTGATATTAATATATCTAAGTATAATAAACCAATAACATTTGAACCACACATCTGTAAAATAGATGGTACTTATGCAGTTAAACACGAAAATATGTATGTATATTATGATCAAAAGGTAATAGAAATATAATGAAATATGATTATATAGCTTCAGGAATATCAATAATTAATGATATTAAATATTTAGATGGTACTTATTCAAGAAACAGACTTGGTGGGTGTGCCATCTTTGCATATGGTGGTATAAGATTATTTACTGATTCTGTTTTATTTTTAAGTAGTGGTGGTAAAGATTTTTTTGAATATTATGGTGACTACTTTAAACAAAACAATATTAGCTCTGAAGCAATCTATATAGATTTACCTTTTACGCATCATACAGTATTAATATATGAAGAAAATGGCACATGGAAAGAAAAATCTATTCATGGTGATGATTATTTTTTACTACAAAGTGAAAACAATCGAACATCTTTTAAAAAACTAAAACCTTTTTTACACAAAGATACTAAAGGATTATATTTGGATAGTTCCGCTCAAGAAAATATCTTTAAAGAAATAGATGATATAAGAAAAATATCTCCTGATATAAAAATAATGTGGGAACCTCCTAGTTTTTCTTCTAAAGATTCATCTTTAAAAGAAATTTTTTTAAACAATCTAAAAAAGATAGATTACTATTCTATGAATTTAGATGAAGCATCAAGTTTCTTTAATGTATCTAGAGAGGAAGAAATAATTAATGCGATCAAAAAACTTAATATTCCATGCTTCTTAAGAAAAGGCGAAAAAGGTTCTTCATGGATTCAAGATGGAAACGTGTTTTCGTGTGATGCGATAGCTAAAGATAAAGCGAAAGATGTAACGGGTTGTGGAAATACTAGTGCTGCTGCAGCATTATATTGGGCAACAAAAACTAATAACTATAATGATGTTGTATATAATGCAAATTATGCCGCAAGTATTAATTGCCAATTTGAAGGTCCTATAGAATTAAATAAGTATATTTAAATTTATAATAATACATGGTCTTTTATTTGTGATAGATGGTCGCTTGACCATCTAGTTTATTATTTAATATACAGAAACTTTAAATTTTCATGATAAAAATGTGATATTTTTTAATACTTTCAACATTATTCATTATCTTTTTTATACAAAATATAGGAATTTTAAATTTTCAAACGAATAATGATATGAAGGAGAAAAATAATTTTATATGCTGTATAAAACAATGAAGAAAGATACTATTTATGCCAAGGGCATAGAAATAGGAATATATACAAAAGACTTTCAAAATGAGTATATTTCCATGACGGATATTGCTAAGTTTAAAAGCGATGATCCTAATAATAGTATTCGCAATTGGATGAGAAACAAAGAAACTATGGAGTTTCTTGGGATTTGGGAACAACTACATAATCCGGATTTTAACCCCATCGAATTTGATGGGTTTAGAAAACAAGCAGGATTAAATGCATTTACGATGTCACCTACAAAATGGATCGAAGGGGTCAATGCGATTGGAATAGTAACTAAAGCAGGAAGATATGGTGGCACCTACGCACACTCTGATATTGCCTTAGAGTTTGCATCCTGGATTTCTGCTGAATTCAAACTTTACATAATGAAAGATTATCAACGTTTGAAGTCAGATGAAAACAGCAGATTATCGCTTACTTGGAATTTAAACCGTGAAGTAGCTAAACTCAATTATAAAGTTCATACCGATGCAATTAAAAACAATATCATTCCATCCGATTTAACACCTGAGCAAATATCGTCTGTTTATGCTGATGAAGCTGATATGCTGAATGTTGTATTGTTTGGAACAACTGCAAAACAGTGGCGAGATAATAATAGTGATAAAAAAGGCAATATGCGCGACTATGCAAGTATCAGTCAACTTTTAGTACTTGCAAATATGGAAAGTTACAATTCGGTTTTGATAAGCCAAAGAAAATCACAAGAACAAAGAATGAAGCTGCTTAGACAGCTTGTTATCCAACAACTTACTGTGTTGCAAGAATTAAATATGAAAACTCTAACTTAACAATAATATTGTTAAGAATATGCAGTGGTTTAGTTAGGTAGGAATTTATAATTTTCAAACAAATAACGATATGAAGGAGGTAAGAATTATTGAATACGTTGTCTAATGTAGTCTATAATAGTGCTAGAGGTAATATTATGAAGACTGCAAATTTAACTGTGAAACTTGATAAAAATGTTAAAAAACAATTTCAAGAATTTTGTGAAAGTGTAGGACTTAATCCGTCTGTAGCTATTAATATGTATATTCATAATGTTATACAAAATCAAAAACTACCATTTTCAATCAAATCACCTAACAAGGAAACTCTTGAAGCTCTAGAAGAAAGTGAATATATGCTTAAACATCTTGATGAGTATAAGGGATATAATTCTGCAAAAGAATTGTTTGATGATATTGGAAGATGAAATATAATATTTTCCCATCAAAAAAATATTTAAGAGACTATAAGAGAATTCTTAACAGAGGTCAATACGATACAAGTATGCTCGAGAGTGTTGTTGATAAGCTTTCAAATGGTGAAATACTTGATAAAAAATATAAAGATCATAAATTACAAAATTCTCGTAATTACAAAAATTGTCGTGAATGTCATATTACTAACGATTGGTTATTAATATACAGAATAGATAATGACAATTTATTATTACTATTATTAAGAACCGGTACTCACAGTGACTTATTTTAAAAAAGACATTAATGTCTTTTTTAAGTTTTATAATAATTATTCTTTCGGAAGTCTTGGTAAGAAGCTTTTATATAAAGCTAAATAAAGAATAACTGAAACAAATA
>CADBMV010000121.1 GCA_902795865.1 uncultured Erysipelotrichaceae bacterium
AAATTTAAAGGTTATGAAAATGTCCACCTTAATTACAAGACCTTAAAATCTATGCTCGAAGGATCAAGATATAACGATTATAGAGCTGCGTTAAAAGGTGTAAAGGGTATTTATTGCTTAACAGATTTGAATACTAGAAGATTCTATATCGGCGGAACATATGGCGAAGATGGTGTGCTACAAAGATGGACAGATTACAAGAAAACATTTTCTGGCGGAAATGTGGGATTGGACAATCTGCTTATAAATAAAGGAGAAAAGTATTTTGAAGAAAACTTCAGATATACATTATTAGAAACGTTTCCAAAAAATACTCCAAAAAGGAAAATAGAGCAAAGAGAAAACTATTGGAAAGAAGTATTGAATTCAAGAAGCGAAGATTTTGGCTATAATAAAAACTGATTCTTCTGCATTTGACATTATAAAAGGAGGAGAATATGAAAGTAGATATTATTGAAACTAAAAACCCATATGTATTAGATAGAACAAAATACAAAAACGAAGTAGCTTTAACAAGGAAAAATGCAGATTTTATAGAAGCGGTTGTTGGATTAGATTCTAATTATAGAGTCGATGGAAACACCAGCAACGAAGAATCAGCAGCTTATTGTTTTGAGAGAATGAAAAAGCATAGTGAAGAGTACGACAAACTACTAGAATTGAGTATTGAAAGAATTGACAGAACAAATAGCACACATCTAGAATCTACGATTGATGGTAGAAAAAGAATGTTTGAGATCATAAAACATAATTGTCCAACGCCAAAAGATTTAAAAAGAGCCGTATGCATCAATCCATCGAAAACAGATTATGACAATTTGTTTTACAAATTATGTGTAACGATGGATAATCACAAAGGTGATAAAGCTAACAATTTGTCATTCGCAAGCAAATTTATATCATATGCAAGAAAATTCTTAATTGATGACACTTCTTTTTCTAAATATGACAGCGTTGTATCTCGCAAACTATCAGTTTACGAGAATATCTATGTTGATAGAAGCATAAAAATCGTTAATTCCAAATTTCTAAATAAACCAAGCAAAAGAAGAGATTTAAATGATCTTGAGAAACAGAATTATACATATCACAAATATATTGAATACGCAGAGGCAATTGATAGCATTTTGACTTGTTTAAAAAAAGACAATGGAATAATAATTGATAAGGAGGAATTTGATCATATCATATGGTATTCCTCAAAAGGTGAGTAATTATTTATGTTTCAAGGATACACAATATTATTAAGTACTCAATTATGAGTTGCTGATGTTTTGTTGAGAGATAACATAATAATTGAAAAAACAATAGTATAATTATTATGTAACGAAGTGAAGAATGTGCCTTTCACGCACCAAAGGGTTAAAGAAATGCCGGGTTTGCACGCCGGCCGTTACATATACATAAACCAAGAAGATATCTTGGTTTTTTAATATAACAAAGTTAATAAAGAAAAATCCCTGATAAATCAGGGATTGTTCCTTGTAAGGAGGAACAAATGACTGAATGAGACTTACAATTACATAATATATGAATAAAGAAATAAGGTTGGCATATTTTTTGTACAGCATGACATGTTATATTGATATTGTCCATAAAGAGCACAGGAGAGACAAGCTCAATGATTGTGCAGCAACCTATCTTATAGACAAGGTGCTAAAGCTTGAATGATGGGAATTGATATTACTAGTGTATTAACTCTTATCATTGCGATGGGAGTTTAAGATTTCTTTGCCTTTATAGACTATTGTGAAAGGATGATATGTTTTATGAAAGACAAAGGTTTAAAAATAAGTCAGCTACATGGAGAAGCATTTGTTGTTTATGATAAACAATTTTATGATTGGGATTCGCAAATATTTGAATGGTTGAAAAAAGAAGGATTTGCTTATGCATGGCATAAAGGTAATTTTGGGTGTCCTTGGGCGTTTATAAATATTACTCATAAGATATTTGCATGTGGTATGCCTGGTGTAGAAATAACAAAAGCTACAGGCAATCATGCGATAACTTTAGATGAGTTTATGATAATATATGATATTTATAAGAAATATGAAGGTTTACAACTTATGTCATTTAAGCAATAGAGATGGGGAGATGATAATGTATCACACTATATTCTTTGTATTAGCATCTGTATCTATAGGATTTGTATTATATTTGTTCTTCTATTGGAGGCAGATGCATGCTATAGTTGATTTTGAAAATGGAGTATTAGATGCTCCACATATATTGTTGATATTAGCTGTAGTAGGGTTTATATTAAGTTTCTTCTAAAGTTAAATATGAATAATGATCTTTTATATTTAATTAAGGAGGCTTTTTATGACAAAGGAAAAAATTGATAACAATGTAGATTTATCACAAGAAGAGTATCAGGAAGAAAGGATTAAAGTTGAATCTGTTCTATCTAAACCGGAAGCAGGATGGAGTTTATTTAAAATAGGTGATACTGAGTTTTGGTTAAGTTACTTAATGGACTTACCAAACGATTGGTTAGATACCATTATATTTGCTTATGAGCATGACCTTCCATTTGTTTTAAAAGGGGAATGTGAACCAGGATTTATGTATTGTAATGTTAATGATTTATATGTGCATATTTATTATGAAGAACATCATGAAGCTTCTTATGAAATTTATGATTCAAATATAATAAATGTTTTGATTAATGATTTTACTAAATATATAGATGAATGGGCTGATTGGGGATTTATTAGATATAATGAAGAAGAACTTAAAAAAGAAAAGAAAAGATTACAAGAGAAAATAGAACGTTATCATATTCTAAGAGAAAGAAGAATGAAAAGAGAAGAAGAAAGAGCAAAGGAAGAAAATACAACAGTTTTTATAAATGATGCTGGTATTGATTTTGATGATGAGTAAAACCAAAATGTTAGGAGTATAGATAGAATAAAAAGTGCCAAGAATTATTGGTAGCAACATAAATGCTTTCGTTCTCATGTGATAAAATTTTAATAAGAATATGAAAAATAGTACGAGATGTTTATATAGCCTGAGTATTGACGAATTTCTAAGCAGTAATAAAGAAACTGTTTTAGGTGTTTTATATAGTAATTACCATGGCGAAGCTTTAACTACCACAACTGAAGCTTGGATTGGTGAGATTGAATTATTACAAAAATTATTAAGAGATTTGAATATTGATGATGGTCAAGTAATATTCGAGTATGATATTCCTCGTTTAGGTAAAAGAATTGATGTTGTTTTACTGCTTAGAGGAATTGTTTTTTGTTTAGAATTTAAGGTTGGTCAAAAAACAGTTTTAGAAAACGACATGGATCAAGTTTTAGATTATGCTTTAGATTTAAAAAACTTTCATAAATATAGTGAAGATAGAATTATAGTTCCTATTCTTGTATCAACTAAATATGATAATTCATCAAAATCAATTAAAGAATCCGCATATGATGACGGTGTTATTAATACATTGGTAACTGGTGAAAATGATTTAGCTAGTCTAATACAAAAAGTATTAGATAGCTATCTTGATGAAGATCCTGTTAATCCAAATTGGATAATTAGTCCATATGCTCCAACCCCTACAATAATAGAAGCAGCAAGGACATTATATGAAAGTCATTCTGTAGAAGATATAGTTAGACATGAAGCTGATAATGTAACTACTGATGCAACTATTGCTTATATATTAGAAGTCATTAAAAAAAGTAAGGTAAATGGTGAGAAAAGTATTTGTTTTGTAACAGGAGTTCCTGGTGCAGGCAAAACCTTAGTTGGATTAGATGTTGCGGTTAAACAAACTTATCAAGGTTTTGATAAACCAGTAGAAGATGAAGGTGCTGTATATCTTTCGGGTAATGGTCCATTAGTTGCGGTATTAACTGAAGCTTTAGCAAGAGATAACTTTGAGAAAAGTAAAGAAAAAGGTAAAAAGAAAACTGATTCTAAAAGAGAAGTTGGAAAGTTTATTCAAATAATACATCGTTATAGAGATAACATGTTACAAAAGATTAAAAACCCCGTAGAAAATGGGATATTAGAAATAGATCCTGAAAAGGCAGTTAAATTAAAAGATTCAGGTTATGGAGAAGTTGAACATGTAGCTATTTTTGATGAAGCTCAAAGATCTTGGACTCATAAAAGATTAGCTGATTATCTAAAAAGAGGTGGTACTTATGGTAATAAACTAAAAGTACCTAATTTTCCAATGTCAGAAGCTTCTTTTCTAATATGGTCATTAGATCAAAGACAAGATTGGGCTACAATTATATGCCTTGTAGGCGGTGGACAAGAAATACACACAGGCGAGGCTGGTATTTCTGAATGGATTAAATCTTTAAATGAAGTATTTACTCATTGGAAGGTTTATATATCACCACAACTTACTGAACCAGAATATGCAGAGGGTAAAGTAAATGAACTA
>CADBMV010000122.1 GCA_902795865.1 uncultured Erysipelotrichaceae bacterium
TCACCCACACACAATAAAAAATCGTGTCATTTTTACCAACACGATAATTTAGAGACGCCCACACCCACACGATAGTTTAGAGCGCCTTTTTATAAAAAAGAGGTACAACAAAGATATATTAATTCAGAAGAATTATTACATATAGTTAAGGAAAGAGAATGATGATAAAAATACTATTATTAATAACGATTGGTTTTGCATTGTTTGTTGCAGCTTTTATGGGAACAATTATTTTTGGTAATTCAAACACCACAAATAACTCAAGCATTCTAATAAAAGATAATTCTTTAAGATATGAAAAAATAGATAGAAATGGAAAGAAAAACAAAAGAAGTTTCTCTTTAACCCAATTAGATAAATATCTTAGAAAACACAAAGAAATAGATATAATAGATAATCTAATTCTTTATAAAAAAGATATTGATAAAGCATCTAACGCAAATAATCTACATCTAAAAGATGAAAATGGAAAAACATACTCATTAAAAGAATTAGCTAATCAAGATATAAATAAATATAATGAGGTATGTGGTTTTTTAGAAAAGATATCAGATAAAGATGATCTGGAATTAGATTTTAGATTAAAAAGATATGTGAGTGAATACAATAATTTAATCCTAATAAACCAAAACATTAAAAATTTAAAACAACTATACAACAAAGAAACAGATATTGAAATTAAAGAAAAAACAAAAGAAACAATAAATAAATTAGATGAATGTAAAGAAAAAATGAATATCATACAAAAAGATGAACAATTAAGAAAACTAAACGATTATTATATAAAGATGTTGATAGAAATTATAGAGAATTATGAAATATTAAATAAACAAGATAATAACTCTATTCAAACAACACAAAGCAAAGAGAAAATCATAAGCATCTTTAATCTAATAAATCCGGTATTTGATTCTTTGTATCTAAAAGAAGAAAACGTGTTTGATAATTTAGAAGCTCAAGTTAATTCTTTACAAGATTTAGCTAATCAAAGTAATCAATTATTAAAAGAAATAAAACAAAAATAATATTGTAAATTAATATTAAATAAAGTAAGATATTCTTGTCACGTAGAAAAGACGAGTAGAGCATTATAGGTTTTAAAGAGAGTTCCTGTAGGGTGGAAGAGGAATAAATACTGATGCTTGAATAAAAACTTGGAGTGAATCGTAAGTCTGCGTTAAAGATAATGAAGTTAAAAATAAGGTGGTACCGTGCATTTGCACCCTTGGGATCACCTTTTATTTATTTTAGGAGGAGTTATGGAAAGAGAATTTAATGATCAGGAATTAGTTAGAAGACAAAAAGCACAAGATTTAAAAGAAAAAGGAATTGATCCTTTTGGTCAAGCTTATGTAAGAGACAACAACTCTAAATCAATTAAAGAAAAATATTCTAACTTAAGTAAAGAAGAATTAGAAAAGCAAAACATAGAAGTCTCTATTGCGGGAAGAGTAATGTCTAAAAGAAGAATGGGCAAAATGTGTTTTATGCATATTCTAGATAAAGATGGACAAATTCAATTAGTTATCAATAAACAAGATGTAGGTGAAGATGTTTATGAACTAGTTAAAGCTCAAGATATGGGAGACATTATTGGTGTAAAAGGAATTGTATATAGAACTAATCCTTCTGAAAATAATCCTGATGGAGAATTATCTGTATATGTTAAGCAATATACTCATTTAAGCAAAGCTTTAAGACCTCTACCAGAAAAATTCCATGGCTTAACTGATGTAGAAGAAAGATATAGAAGAAGATATGTAGATTTAATAATGAATGAAGAATCTAGAAGAATTGCTTTCTTAAGACCACAAATCATTAGAGCTATTCAACAAAATCTAGACAAACAAGGATTAGTAGAAGTTGAAACCCCAGTATTAAACCCTATATTAGGTGGTGCTAGTGCTAAACCATTTACTACACATCACAATGCTTTAGATAAAGAATTTTATTTAAGAATAGCTACTGAATTATATCTAAAAAGATTAATAGTAGGTGGTATGGAAGGTGTTTATGAAATAGGAAGATTATTTAGAAATGAAGGAATGGACTTAAAACACAATCCTGAATTTACTACAGTAGAAGCTTATGTAGCATATTCTGATCTAGAAGGAATGATGACTCTTTGTGAGAATTTATTTGAAGAAGTTGCAACAAAAGTTTTAGGTACAACAGATATTCAAGTAGCAGATAAAACAATTTCTTTAAAAGCACCTTTCAAAAGAGTTAATATGACAGATGCAGTTAATGAAAAAACAGGAAAAGACTTTAGAAATATTTCTTTAGAGGAAGCTGAAGAAGTATGTAAACAATATCATATCGAATTAGAAAAACATGAGCATGATTTAGGTCATATAATTAATAATTTATTTGAAGAACTATGTGAAGAAGATATGGTTGGACCGGTATTTGTATATGGACATCCTTTAGAGATATCTCCATTAGCAAAAAAAGATCCAGAAGATCCAAGATTCACTTTAAGATTTGAATTATTTATCAATGGTATGGAATATGCGAATGCATTTACTGAATTAAACGACCCAATAGATCAATACGAAAGATTTGAAAACCAATTGAAAGCTAAAGAGTTAGGTGATGAAGAAGCTAACGAAATGGATTTAGATTATGTAGAAGCATTAGAATATGGAATGCCACCTACAGGAGGAATTGGAATAGGTATTGATAGATTTGTGATGCTATTAGCAGGTACTGAATCAATTAGAGAAGTATTATTATTCCCTACGATGAAACCTAGAAGCGAAAATGACTAATAAATAAAGGGTTTCAGAGCAATTATTGACAAATCTTACACCCAATTTACACCCATATTTTTGGAAGAGGATATTAAAACCACAGTTAAACTGTGGTTTTAAAAATATTGGTTTGATTATATGCTATAGCATTGCTAAATATAATATCATATGATATTATTATATCGACAAAAAGCACAGAACTTGCAAAAATATCGAGGTAAAAAAATGGAATTTAAGCGGGATAAATACCTAAAAGAATTAGTGGAAAGGCAAGGTAACCACTTAATAAAAATAATCACTGGAATTCGAAGAAGTGGCAAATCATATTTGTTAAATAGTATTTTTTATAATTATCTAATCAATAGTGGTGTTAAAAGTAATCAAATTATACGATTCGCTTTTGATTCTGAAGAAGATATACATAGATTGGATGAATTTAATCCTAGTGAACAGACAATAATTAAAAAGAGAGGACAGGAATATATAAATAGTATTAAATTCATTTCTTTCATAACTAAAAATACAAAAAGGAAAACAAATTATTATTTGCTATTAGACGAAATACAATTATTAGATCGATTTGAATCTGTTTTGAATTCGTTACTACGAAATGATAAGTGTGACATTTATGTTACAGGTTCAAATTCTAAGTTTTTATCAACAGATATTATAACCGAGTTTTCTGGAAGAGGAGATGAGATACATTTATTACCTTTATCTTTTTCGGAATATCTTTCAGGTGTTGATATAGATGAAGAAAAGGCTTTTCAAGAATACCTATATTATGGTGGATTACCTCTGGTACAACTTAAAAATAATGATTCTCAAAAGATGAATGAATTAAATAATACCAAAACAAATGTCTATATAAGTGATATTTTAAAAAGACATCATATTGATAATGAAAATAATCTTATGGATACATTAAGAGTTATTGCCTCATCTGTAGGTTCGCCTATTAATCCGACGAGAATTGAAAACACATTTAATAGTGTATTTAAAACCAAATTAACGAATGATGCCATATCCAATTATATTAAATGGGCCGAAGAATCCTTTTTATTAAAAAAAGTATTAAGATATGATTTACAGGGAAGAGGATATATAGGATCACCTTTTAAAATCTATTTCGAAGATGTTGGGTTAAAAAATTCGTTACTAGATTTTAGAGAAATTGATGAGACAGATATATATGAAAATATAATTTATAATGAACTCAGATATAGAGGTTACCTAGTTGATGTTGGAGTTGTTGAAGTGTCTGAAAAGACAAATAGAAAAGACAAAAATGGAAAA
>CADBMV010000123.1 GCA_902795865.1 uncultured Erysipelotrichaceae bacterium
GAAGAAAGAGGTTATAATGCAGTTAATCAAATCTCTGGTTATCTTATCAGTAATGATCCTGCCTATATCTCATCTCACAAGAATGCACGTAATAACATCCAACAAGTAGAAAGATATGAAATAATCGAAGAACTTGTTAGATACTACCTTGAAAATGAATAGTATTGTTTTATAACTAAATTACTTACAATTAGTACTCTCCTAATGGAGAGTCTATTTGCATATTAACAAGGAGAAGCTATGAAAGATAACACTATTTATATTATTGATGATGATGGAAAAGAAGTTGAAATGAAGATCTTTCTAACTTTTGATTATGAAGATAAACAATATGTTGTTGTCTATGATCAAAATAATGAAGAAGAATTATATCCATTTGTTTATGATGAACAAGGAAATCTATTTCCTGTTGAATCTGAAGAGGAATTATCTGTTATTGACGAGGTAGTATCTGCTTATGAAGAAGAAATCTAAAATAATTGTTGCAATTTTAATTGTATTTTTTTTAATACTTAGTTTAGTTATAGGAGCATTTTTCTATATTAATAATTCTTTAAAACCTACTAAAGCTTTTTTAAATGGTGAAATTTGTCCTGAAGATAATATGCCATGTGAAACTACTCCATTTATTGTTGAAGAAGGAGCATATGGTAAATCAACGTTAGTTAAACTTCAAGAAGAAGGAATTATTAAAAATGCAGATATGGCATATTATTATAATCAAATAATCAGTGGATTTACTTTTCCTGCAGGATATTTTGAAATACCACATAAAGTAACAGATCCTGATGGTACTACTAGAGATATAACTTTAGAAGAAATTATGGCTTTTGTTGCAAATCCTGATAATGCACATCAAGATACAGTAACTTTGTTTTTCCAAGAAGGTGGATATATTAAAGACTATGCAACTAAATTAGCTGAAAATACAACTGTTACTTTTGATGAATTATTTAATTATTGGAATGATGAAAGTGTTATTAGATCATATATGGATGAATATCCTTTCTTAACAGAAGATATCTTTAATCCTGATGTTAGATATTATTTAGAAGGGTATTTATTCCCTGATACATATGAATTCTTTGAATTTACTAATTGTGATGAAATCACAAGAAAGTTTTTAGATAGAACACTTCAAATCTACAATAAATACATTGATGATTTTAATAATTCAGAATTTTCAATTAATGAAGTATTTACTTTAGCTTCTATAGTTCAAGGTGAAACAGGAAATATGAATGATGCACCATTAGTTGCAGGCGTATTTGTGGATAGATACAATGCACCTGAAGTTTTAGCTTCTTCAGTTACTTCTTGTTATGCCTTTGAATTAAGTCATGAAGAATGCTTTGAATTTGGTGAATGGACTCAATATACTCAACAATATCACGTGTATAATACATATATGAATCAAGGACTTCCTCCTGGACCTGTATGTGCACCTAATGAAATATCTATTTATGCAGCTTTAAATCCTGATACTTCTGAAGGATATTTCTATTTTTGTGCAGATTTGTGTAATGGAGGAACAGTATTTGCTAAGACAGCTAGTGAACATCAATATAATATAGATCATTACTATACAGCTTGTTTACCATGAGGAGGATAAATTCATGAAGCTTGAAAAACCAATTGTTATAGGAATTGCTGGAGGCACATGTTCAGGAAAAACTTCTATTGCTTCAATTGTTATTGAAGATTTCCGTTACACTAATTCTGTAAATATCATTAAAGAAGATGATTATTACAAAGATCAGTCTCATATGCCTATGGAAGAAAGAGTTAAAACAAACTATGACCATCCATTAGCTTTTGATTTCGATCTCATGCAAGAACATATTAAAGATCTAATTGCAGGCAAATCTATAGAAAAGCCTACATATGACTATACAGTTCATAATAGATCAGATAAAACAGAAGTAATTTATCCAAGTGATGTCTTAATTATTGAAGGTTTATTTGCTTTATATACTAAAGAAATTAGAGATCTAGAAGATATTAAAATCTTTGTGGATACACCTGCAGATGTAAGATTTATTAGAAGACTAGAAAGAGACGTATCAGAAAGAGCTAGAACAGTTGAATCAATTACTAATCAATATTTAACA
>CADBMV010000124.1 GCA_902795865.1 uncultured Erysipelotrichaceae bacterium
TTAATTCATCAAGGTATGATATTAGGTGAAAATGGTATTAAGATGGGTAAAAGATATCCTGAATATGTAGTTAATCCTAATGATATTGTTGAACAATATGGTGCAGATACTTTGAGATTATACGAAATGTTTATGGGACCATTAGAAGCAGACAAACCATGGTCAACTCAAGGTATTGATGGTGCACATAGATGGCTTGAAAGAGTATATAGATTATTTATCGAAAATAAAGATAAATTAACTGATGAAAATGATGGTTCTTTAGATTATTCTTATAACTATACAGTTAAAAAGGTATCTGAGGATATAGAAAACTTAAGATTAAATACAGCTATATCACAAATGATGATCTTTATAAATGATTGTTACAAACAAGAAAAGATATATAAAGAATATGCAATTAACTTTATTCAATTATTATCTGTATACGCACCTCATTTAGGACTTGAAATGTATGAAATACTAACTGGTAAAAATGATTTAGATTATCGAGCATGGCCAAGTTATGACGAATCAAAACTTCAAGTAGAAGAAAAAGAAATAGCTGTACAAGTAAATGGTAAATTAAGAGGTACATTTATGGCTAAAACTGATGCAAGTGATGATGAGCTATACCAATCAGCACTAGAAGTTGAAAATGTTAAGAAATATTTAGAAGGAAACGAAATAAAGAAACACTTTGTAATAAAGAGCAAAGTAGTAAACATTGTAATTTAAGAAGAAGGCTTTAAAGCCTTCTTTTTAGAGATTGATATGAGACTAATTTGGGACTATATTAGGACTTTTCTTAATGAAAATTGTTTTATTATTTACTTACAAGAAGAAAACTATGCCAAATAATATAACAATAATAAACCAAGAAAAATTAAAGAATAAGATCTACGTAATAAGAGGTATACAGGTTATGTTAGATTTTGATTTAGCTAGTATATATTGGTATTCTACTAAAGCATTTAATCAACATGTTAGAAATAACATAGATAAATTTGATAGGAATTTCATGTTTTGATTAACTGAACTAGAAAAACAAGAATTATCTTCAAGGTCAAAAAATTTGACCTTGAACGTTTCGGTTAACTGAAGAGGAATTAGAATATATTTCTTCAAGGTCGCAAAATGCGACCTTGAAGGATCCTTCTCTATTAAACTTGAGGTCGCAAAATGCGACCTCAAGATGGAAAGATTTCAGAACTCCACAACACGTCTTTATTGAATTAGATATTTACTAACTTTTTACTGTTTTTTAAAGGAGAATAAGATGACAAACAGAAAGAAATCAAATAATAACGAAATGATCATAATTGATGAAAAGTCTATTAAAGATAAGATTTATACCATTAGAGGTATGCAAGTAATGTTAGACTTTGATTTAGCTTGTATATATGGATATTCTACTAAAGCATTTAATCAACAAGTACAAAGAAATATTGATAAATTTGATGAGGATTTTAGGTTTCAGTTAACTAGAGAAGAATCATTATATATCCGGTCACAAATTGTGACCGGATCTCACAGAAACGAAAGACATAATATATATGCCTTTTCTGAACAAGGCATATATATGCTTATGACAGTATTAAAAGGTGAATTAGCTATTAGACAATCTAAGGCATTAATTAGGATGTTTAAGAATATGAAAGACTATTTAATAAATACTAATCAATTAGTATTAGATAGTAATCTTTTAGAATTATCTATTCAAACCAATAAGAACACTTTGGATATTAATTCCATTAATAATGAGCTTACTAATTTAAAGAATAATACTATTATGAGAAAAGATTTATCTTTGTTGATAGATTTTTATAATGAATCTACTTTAAATCAAGAAATATTATTATTGAATGGAGATTATTTTAAAGCTGATATTGCATTTAATACAATTTATAATAAAGCTGTCTATTCAATTATTATCATTGATGATTATATTAGTATTAGAACTTTAAATTATTTAAGAAATATTAATAAGAATATTTTTGTTACTATCATCTCTAATAATAAATCGAATCTTTCTAGAGATGAATTTGCTGATTTCACAATGCAATATCCTAATGTAAATATAAAATTCATCAAATCTAATAACATAGTCCACGATCGTTATATTATTATTGACTATGATACTGAAAAAATGAAGGTATATCATTTAGGAGCTTCTATTAAAGATTCTGGTAAAAAGATAAGTATGATTAATAACATTTTGGATCATCAACCGTATATTCCTTTAATTAACAGCTTATTAAAGAATAAAATACTTAAATTAGACTAAACTTATTAAAATTATCACAATCTTTTCATAATTCTAGATTAAAATTAAAGTATGGAAAAGACAAACGTTTTATTCTTGTTGACGCCTAAAAATCAAGTTGCCTATCTAGAAGAAAAAATGAATGTTAGACAGGCCTTAGAAAAGATGAGAGCACATGGATATATGGCCATTCCTCTTGTATCTAAATCAGGAGAGTATTTAGGTACAATTTCAGAAGGTGATATATTGTGGAGAATAATCAATGAAGATGAGTTTGATATTGAAGATTTAGAGGAAGTTAATATTAGAGAACTTGCTAGAAATGATTATCGTCCACCAGTAAAAGTAGATGCTGATATATCAGAATTAGTTGATAAAATTGTAAATAATAATTTTGTGCCAGTAATTGATGATCGTAATGTATTTATGGGTATTGTCACAAGAAAAAGTGTGTTACAACACATAATTAAGTAAAAGTGTAAAAATAGGGCAAATATTATTGAAATATTATCTAAAATAACATAAAATAATAAATGCCTTATTTTTTTATTGAAGCCCCGGAAACTTCAAAGGAGAAAAATATGCGTCAAACAACTATGCTGAAACCAGCAGAAGTAAAAA
>CADBMV010000125.1 GCA_902795865.1 uncultured Erysipelotrichaceae bacterium
CCAGATATATATTCCTTATTACTGATACTATCATCAATAGAAGTTGATGATAGTGTTAGAAAGAATATGGAAAAACTGTTATCAGACAAAATCAAGTTTGAAGAAAAACACAATATTGAAACAGTTACTATCAGTAAAGATACATTAAATATATTGTCTGATGCAATATCAGATATAGGTTCTTGGACATGGTGGTATACAGATGAGAATAGTGCACAAGTAGAATTTAATGGTGTTCAATTATATGACTATACAAAGAAAGAAAAAGAATCTCATTCTAGTTTGATTGCTTTAAGGTTTACTGATAATGCCTTCTTAATGGTTTTAGATAATCTAGAAACAGACGAAGAAAAGAAATGGTATGAGAAATTACATGATGATGAAATTCAACCATATGATATTGAAACATATGAGTTTACTTTTAATGATGCAAAATATGTAAATGAGATGTTTGAGTTGTATAAAAACAAAAATACTTTGAAGCAGTTTAAAGATGACGAAGAGGTGTTCTCGGTTAGATATATATTAGCTTGTAAATGCTATAACGTTGGCTTTGTGATAGGAGGAAATAATTTAGAAGTTGTTTCTCATAATGGCACATTTAATGAAGAAGAAATTAAAGAAGCTAATATAAAGTGGTGGGAGTATTGGAAAGATTATTGGAGATTAAGAAAAAGCAAAGATGCATATGAGAAAGATTATGCATGTGAACTTACAATTCCTGTTAAGGATAAAGAGTAAAAACGAAATATTAAATATATTGATATCTCAATAAAATTGATAAATAATGTATTAAAAAACGGAGGTTGTAATATGAATAAAACGCTATATAAATTATTATCGCTATTATTAATTGCAATGATTTTTACTTCTTGTGCTGGTAATACAAGCAAAGCTAACACTAAAGAAAAAGTACAAGCTTTAGTAGAAGAATTTTATGATGGAATTGTAAAACAAGACAAATATATTCTTACAAGTAGTTCAAATGGTGAGGTTTATAGTACTTCTATAGTTGATGGTGAAAACGTTAAGTTTGATTATGCTGATGAAAGTTTTTCAGATTTATATTTATTTGTGGAGAATGGTAATAAATATGTGATGTATGAAGGCGATCAAGTTTATGAAGATAGTGAATTATATGATATGTATCTTCAAGGAATAGGAATTGATGACAGAACATTTATTGATGGATATCTTAGTATTGATGATCCTGAAACAAAATATGAAGCTTCTTTAAAAAAGCAAAACAATACCAAAGAATTAATCATAAACATTGATTCAACATACGAAGGTGAAGAATATAATGCGGTATTAACTGTAAAAGCAGTTGATGATAAACTTATATCTTTTGAACACAACACAAAAACCGCTGATCAATCTTCAAATATTTTAAGTGAATATCAATATGATAATGTTGAACTAATTATTCCTGAACATGAATTACCTGTTGCTAGAGAATACACACATATTGAAAGTCCTTATAAGACAATTGGTGATATTGTTAATAAGCTTGGTGTTGATGAAATCTATACAACAATTCAAGAAAATAGATTCTATACAGTTGATGGTACTCTAGAGCTAAGTGCAGCAATTCCTGATGATATATATGCAGCTTTAGAGGCATTAGATTTTTTTGATGAAAACTATAAAACTAAGATGTTAGATTTAGTTAAAGATCTTGAAATTGATGACTGTATAGATTTTAGTGAATATGTTTTAGATCAAGATGATTTTAATAATTATATAGGTAGAAGTGTAGAAGACTTAGTTGTGGATGGTTTTGAAGGAAATGGTTGGTCTACATATGAAGACACATTAATAATTTGGCTTGAGAAAGATGGAATGGTATATGAGGCAAACATAGAAATTCCTGAAGATTTGAATGTTGATGAAATGGAAGATTTTTCGGATTTATATAGTGCAACTATTAAGGATATGAAGTTTTCAGAAGTATCAATGGCAGCAATTCCATTACAATAAATAATTAAAACAGAATTAATTATGATGAGGTTTATACAGAAGTCTGGATATAGTATATAACCTAGATATAATACATTCAAAACGGATGTTTCCTCGTATATTACAGGAGACATTCGTTTTCTTTTTAATAAAAGTATTACCACTAGAATCATCTGGAATTGCAAGAGCGCGATTTCTCAAGAACTAGTCTAGAAAATATAATATTAAATTTATAATCCTTTCTTATATAAGAAGAAGTATTTGGTAAAATATACTTGAGAGGAAATGTAAATGGATGATAATAGATATAAAAAGTTAACACTTCTTCATTCCAATGATATGCATGGAGATTTTTTAGAAGAAAATGTTTCTAATGAATTAGTTGGTGGTGTAGCTATGCTTTCGGGTTACATTTCTAAAGTTAAAGCTGAAGAAAAAAACGTTTTATATTGTATAGCTGGTGATATGTTTAGAGGGTCTGTAATTGACTCTGAATACTTAGGCTATTCAACTATTGAAATAATGAATATGTTGGCACCAGATGTTGTGACTATCGGAAATCATGAAACTGATTATGGATTGTCACATCTTTTATTTATGGAAAAATGTGCCAAGTTTCCAATTATAAACGCTAATTTATACATCAAAGTTAATGGAACAAGATTATTTAGACCATACATCATTATTGAAATTGATGGTATGAAAATATTGTTTATTGGTATTTTAACTGAAGAAGTTATGAGTGCTGCAGCAAACGAAAAAGTAATTGGTTCTTTAGTAGATATTTCTGATGCCGCAAAAGAAGTTGAAAAGATTTGTAATGCTTTTAATGGAACAGATATAGATTTCACAGTTTTATTAACACACATTGGTTTTGAAAACGATAAGAAGTTGGCAGCATCTTTAGATCCTGCTTTAGGTGTTGATGTGATTATTGGTGGACATTCTCATACATTCATGGATGAACCTTATAAAGTTAATGATATTTTAATTGTTCAAGCAGGAACAGGTACTGATCAGATTGGTAGATTTGATATAGTTGTAGATACTGATACAAATTCTGTTGAATCATATAAGTGGCAAGCTGTTCCAATTACCGCATCAACTTGTCCTAATGATGAAAAGATGTTGGAACTAATATCAGAATTAAAGAGTTCTACGGATTTAAAATATGGTAGAACTTTAAGAAGATTAAATTGTGAATTAAAACATGAATCGCGTTATAAACAAACAACATTGGGCAACTTTATTTCTGATATATATAAAAACATTTCAAAATGTGATTTATTCTTAACTACTTCAGGTTCTGTAAGAGTTAATAGTTTAGGTCCAATCATAACTTTGAAAGATACGATGAATGCAGTGCCTTTTGAAAACGAAATCTATGAAATAAAGGTTACAGGAAAACAACTTAAAGATATGATAGTTTACGTATGTAGAGACGAGGTATGGCAAGGTGATGCGCATGAGTTTTATCAAGTCTCTTATGGTTGGAATATGGTTTATGATCAATCTTTAAAGAAGATGACTACTTTTAAATATAATGGTAAAGATGTTGAAGATGATGAAATTATTTCGCTTGGTTTACTAAGTTTTGATTTTAATAATATAAAAACATTCTTTGGCATTGATCTAAGTGAAGTTGAGAAAAATGGAAGAGCCAGAATCGTTTCTACAGATTCAAAAGATTCTTTATATGAATATATAGAATTAAGTAATGATATTCCAGAGTATCCTGCAAAAGATGATAGATTAATAGTTAAATTTACAAATGAAAGCTGATTATCATATACATAGTGAGTTTTCAGATGACTCTTTTGAAGCAGTAGAAGACCAAATAAATAAAGCAATCTCATTAAAATTTAATGAGATTTGTTTTTGTGATCATGTGGATTATGGAATAAAAAAAGATTGGTCTGAGGGAAATATTGAATATCGTGATGGTGATGGTATAAGTAATGATAATAATATGAAAGAGCCACTTGCGAATGTTGATTATCCTAGATACTTTGAAAAGTTAAATTTAATGAAAGAAGAATATAAGGATAAAATAATTATCAAAAAAGGTTTAGAGTTTGGTATACAAAGACATACTATTGATAAGTATGAAAGATTGTTTAAAGAATATGAAAACGAATTAGATTTTGTATTGTTGTCTGTACATCAAATAGATGATAAAGAATTATGGAATCAAGAATTTCAAAAAGATAAAAGTCAAAAAGAATATCATGAAAGATATTATCAAGAAATATATGAAACTATGAATCAATACAAAAATTATTGTGTCTTAGCTCATTTAGATTTAATTAGTAGATATGATTTAAAAGAATATCCTTTTGAAAATAATAAGAAGATTATAACTGAAATCTTAAAACAAGCTATTCAAGATGACAAAGGAATAGAAATAAATACATCTAGTTATCACTACAAATTAAAAGATACAACACCATCTATGGATATCTTGAAGCTATATCATGATTTAGGTGGAAAAATAATCACAATAGGATCTGATGCTCATTCAACAAAATATCTTGGTGATCATTATGATGATGCAAGAAAAATATTAAAAGATATAGGATTTAAGTATATTTGTACCTTTGATAAGATGACACCAATATTTCATAATTTATAAATGTTAGCTGAAGTATAATTATAGTAAAAACAAAGGTAATAATTATGGAATACAGGGTTAAGAAATTCGAAGATGGAAAATATCGCTGGTTGTATGATTTAGATTTAAGGAAAAATTTAAGTATTCTATATACAACTATAAAAGTAGTTCTAATATCGTTTTTAGTGCCTTTGGTATTGTTGATGATAATATTTGCGATAGAAGGCAATTTAATAAACGCATCAAAAGACTTATTACCAATATATTTTTTAATTGGTATTGTTTTAGTTTTTATAACATTAATCTCATACTATATTGTGGTTAGATATTATAAAGGAAGATTTTCTTTTGTGTTTGAGATGGATGAAAATGGCATTACATTTAAACGTTTTGGTTCTGATGCAGAAAAAACAGAAACCATTGGAAAGATAACTTCTATAATTGGTGCTGCCACAAACAACGCAGGTCTAGTGGGTGGTGGTTTGGGTCTTGCAGCTAGCCAAACTAGTACCTCTTATTTTTCAAAAGTTAGATCTATAAAAGCTATACCTGAAAGAGATTTAATAAAAGTAAATTCTCTGTTTTTGTTCAATCAAGTCTATGTGAATAAAGATGATTATCAATTTGTGTTGGATTATATTCAAAGCCACATCAAAAGATAATTATTTTATAATATTGATGAAGAAAGAAGGAAGAAAGTGAAAAAGATTAAGAAAATAGTTTTATTAGTATTGGCCCTTTTATTAATTTGTGGATGTAGTGGCAAATTTACTTTTGAAACATCTATTAAAGGTGAAAAAATAGGAATTAAAGTTAATGATGCTCAAGATAGTGAAGCTGGAGAAACACTTGAATTTGAAGTGATGAAAAATAGAGTTTTAAATATTACTTCTAGTTTAGATAAAGGTGAAATGAAACTTGATTTTGTAAATGTTACGATATTTACTAATGAAGATGGACCTGATGATGTAATAGCTAATGAAGTAGTAGAAAGTATTACTATTAGCGGAAGCGAAACTATAGAGCTTGAATTAAATCCTGATTATTATATTATTCAATTTACCAGCATAGGTAATAGTAATGGATCAATTGATATAGATATTAATAAAAAGAATTAAATATGTCTAAAAAGCTTTTACCATTAATCTTACTATTTGTATTATTAATTTCTTCGTTTATTTCTTATAAAGTAGGACAAGAATCTATAAAAAATAAGGACGAAGAAATAGAGTTTTTATATTCTTTAAATAGAAGTGAATTAGAAAAATTAGTATTGATTGATGGACCAGTATATGTAATAGGGCATAAGGCACCCGATTCAGATACTGTTTGTAGTGCTATAGGCTATGCGAGCTTATTGAATAAAATGGGCATCGAAGCAAAACCGATGATAACTGCTAAGCCAAATAATGAGACCATGTATATTCTTGAAAAAGCTGGTGTTCAAGTTCCTGATGAATTATATGATGCTGCAGAAAAGAATATTATGCTTGTGGATCATAGCGAATATTCGCAAGCAGTAGATGAATTAATAGATGCTAATATTGTAGGAATTATTGATCATCATGGTGTTGGTAGTATTAATACTGGGCACCAAGTTTTATATAATGCAAAGCCAATTGGTTCAACAGCAACTATTGTTTGGATGACATATTTAAATTATGGAATAGAAATTGATTATGATGTTGCATATGCTTTATTAGGTGCTATTTTATCAGATACCAGTAACCTTACAGCTTCTACTACAATAAGCGCAGATATAAAAGCTGTTGAAGAATTAAATAAGATTGTTAATATTGATATAAATAGTTTTTATAGTGAAATACATGAAAGATTATTATCATATGATGGCTATACTGATGAAGAAATATTCTTTTTAGACTATAAAGAATATGAAAGTAATGGTGTTAAATATGGAATAGGTGCTGTAAACGCAATAGATGAAAAGAGCGCTAGTGCTTTAGCTAATAGAATGAAAAAGACCATGGAAGAATGTTTTAATACTAGAGAAGTAGATTTAATGTATGCATCAGTACGTGCTGATGATAAAAAGATTGATTATATCGTGCCAGCTAATGAATATAGTGAAACAGTATTTAAGTCAGCTTTCCCTGATTATGATGAGTTTGATGGAGTTGCATATATTTTCAAATCAAGCTTAGGAAGAAAAAGTAAGTTTGTTCCTGGACTAAATGATTACTTAGGAGCTAAACCACATGAATAAAAGATGTGATTTACACTGTCATTCTAATTTTTCTGATGGTACTAGTTCACCTGAAGAACTTGTAAGGTATGCTGAAGAAAAAGGCATAGCTGCTTTAGCTTTAACAGACCATAATACATCTAAGGGTTTAAAACAGTTTATGGAAGCAGGTAAAAACAGCAAAGTTATTACTATTCCTGGTTGTGAGTTTACTACTGAATGGCAAAAGATAGAAATACATATTGTAGGACTATTCTTTAAAGAACAACATTGGAGCGAAATAGAAGACTTTGTGGAGATGCTTCATATTGGTAAGATTAATAGTAATACTAAATTAATTAAAAATTTAAATGATGCAGGGTATGAAATAACGTTTGAAGAGGTTGCAGCTTTAACTAGTGGCGATAGTTTTAATAGAGCTCATGTAGGTATGGTTCTTACTCAAAAAGCTTATGTGAGTAGTGTTCAAGAAGCATTTGATACACTCTTAAATGAGGATAAAGGATTTTATGATCCGCCTAAAAGAATAACTTCAAGTGCTGCAATTCGTTTTATAAAAAGTTTTGGTGCTACAGCAATAATGGCTCATCCGTTATTAAATCTTACATATAATCAATTGTTGCAGTTTTTAAAGGAAGCAAAAGATGCAGGACTAGATGCGATAGAGACTCACTATACAGAGTTTGATGAAGAAATGACAAACATGGCAATACACCTAGCAGAAATGTTTGATCTAAAACAAAGCGGTGGCTCTGATTATCATGGCAAAGCTAAACCAGGTATTGATTTAGGTGTTGGAAGAGGAAATCTATTTGTTCCATATAAGTTTTATGAAGACATGCTTGGATGTTCAAATTATTTAGATAAGGAATAAAGAATAATTATAAATTAAGAAGGATTTTGATAATTTAAGATATTTAATATATAATTGTGTTAAATAGACTAACTAGACTAACCAAGGAGGTATTATGACACAATATAATATGTACGAAGCAAAAACAAATTTTTCTAAAATATCTAAACTTTTAGAAGACAGAGTAGAAGATTTTGTTGTAATCAGCAGAAATGGAAAACCAATTTTAAAAATTACTCTTTATGATAATGAAAGCAGAGAAGGTTTGTTTGGTTGCGCTAAAGGAATGTTTGAAATTCCAGAAGATTTTGATGATATTGATATAAGTGATGATTTTGATGAGGAGATTTTTCCTTTATGAAATATTTGTTAGACACTCATATAATACTATGGGCTTTGATTAATGATACAAGGATAGATGCTGATACAAAAGAAATCATAATTAACAAAAACAATACGATATATTATAGTACTATATCGCCATGGGAAGTAGAAATAAAACATACGAAAAACAAATCATTCAAATTAAGTGGTGAACAATTCTGTTTTTTATGTGATCAAAATAAATTATTAAATCTTTCAATTCAAAACAAACATATTCAGGAACTTAAGAGAATAAAAAATAGTGATGAGACAAAACATAGCGATCCATTTGACAGGATGCTGATTGCTCAAGCAAGATCTGAAAACATGATTTTAATAACTCACGATCAAAAATTTAAAAATTATAAAGATAAAAACATTATGATTGTCTAAGTTAATTAAAACAATACATTTAAATAAATATAGGAAAGAAATAATATGATACATAAAAGTTTTGATAAATCAGAAGCATTAATAAATCCTATTTATGCTTTAAAAGAAAGTGATATAAAAATCGCAAGTAAACATAAAATTGATGCTTTTATTATAGTTTTTTCTCATCGTTTAATTGAATTATTGAAAGAAAAAGAAATTATAGAAATAA
>CADBMV010000126.1 GCA_902795865.1 uncultured Erysipelotrichaceae bacterium
ATATATGTCACCTTTCCCTTTCCGTAAAATAGAGCTTGAACATCTCTATTTTACTAGTGAAAGGTGACTTAGTATAACTATCAAGGCATACCCGCTAAGCGGGTAGTTTATGTCCCACAAGGGGACTGTGTAAACATTCTATAAAACAAGTAGCTATTCAGCTACTTGTTTTCTTTCTAATTCTCTAAATATAAACTCATCATATTCTTCTTGGGCTACTACATTCCAATCGTTTTCATCATATACATCAAAATATGTATCGACTTCATATTCTTTCTTAATAAATGAAATATAGGCTTTTTTGGCATAGGGATATGCTTGTCTATATATTGAAGCTCCTCCACATATGATGTATTCTGTTTCATCATTTTCATGTTCTTTAAGGAAAGCTATTAAATCATTAGTTACTTCAACACCTTCTGCTTTATATTCAGGGTTTATAGAAACTACTGTAATATAGCGATCTTTTAGTTTGCCAGGAAGATTATCATATGTAGTTTGTCCCATAACAATGTTTTTAAACATCGTATTTCTTCTAAATATTTTAAACTCTTCCTTAATATGCCAAGGCATTACATTTTTATAACCAATACCCTTATTAGGATCGAAAGCTACTGAAAAACTAATCATTACACAGATACCTTTCCTTTTATTGCAGGCCATGGATCATAGTCTAGCACTTTTACATCATCAATAGTAAAATCAAAGATATTATCTATTTCAGGATTTAACCATAATTTAGGAAGTGGTTTAGGTTCTCTTGATAATTGTTCTTTAATTTGCTCAACGTGGTCTAAATAAATATGTGCATCACCAAAAGTATGAATAAACTCATATGGTTGATATCCACATACTTGAGCAACCATTGCAAGTAATAAACTATATGAAGCAATATTAAATGGTACACCTAAGAATAAATCGGCACTTCTTTGATATAACTGACAAGATAGTTTCTTCTTATCAGCACTTACATAAAATTGGAAAAACGCATGACAAGGAGGAAGCGCCATATTTTCAACTTGCGCAGGATTATATGCCACAACCAAATGTCTTCTAGAGAAAGGATTGTTCTTTAAGTTTTCTATTAAATCACTTATTTGATCCACCCCTCTATCATCAAAGTTACGCCATTGTTTTCCATATACCGGACCAAGTTCTCCCCATTTATCCGCAAAAGCTTCATCATCACAAATCTTTTGAATAAATTCTTCCATTGTTTCACCTTTATATTCATCAGATTTTTTATATTTATCATATGGCCAATCATTCCATATCTTTACATTTTTTAAAGCTAGTGGTCTTATATTAGTTTCGCCTTTTAAAAACCAAAATAATTCTTCAAAAATACCACGATAAAAAACCTTCTTTGTTGTAAGTAAAGGAAAACCATCTTCAAGATTCATTCTAATTTGATAACCAAATCTTGAAATTGTACCAGTACCAGTACGATCTTGTCTTTTTTCTCCATTTTCTAAAACGTCTTTACATAAGTCTAAATATTGTTTCATAGCATTCACCTTTTCATTAATTATACTACATTAATTAGATAGTAATTTTATACTAATATTTTAAAAATTTCTCTATATCTTCTTTACTAGCATCAGGATTAATCTTCTTTATTTGTTTATATATTCTTTTATAAGATTCTTCAGGGCTTCTCTTATAACATTTCTTACTAAAACCTTTTCCATAATAGTTTTCAGGTATAGAATATCTTGCGATACCCCATCCATAAAATTCACCATTTTTATCTACTTCATAATCAAAATCAACAATTAATACATAACCCTTCATTTGTAGATTAGCGATTGTAGTATCAAAACCTTTTCTAGCTTGCCAAGCATCCTTGCCTTTTTCTCTTGGCTTTACATATCCTCCGATTGCTTTTGCGGTTTTTGATAGAATAGTCTTTTTAGAAGAAATAATATTATATAAGAATTCTTCATTATAATTAGCTAAACCATCAGATACTCTTGCATCAAAATCATAGCCGTCTCTGCGATAATTCGCAAAATCATAATACAAATCTTTTCTTATAAAAGCAGCTTTCTTATTAAAAAACTTTCCATATGCACATTTAGTTTCTAATATTACAGGACCCTTCCATTCCCAAACACCAGGTTCATCTGTAAAATAAACTTTTGGATCAATATTTTCTTGTATTGAAAAACCTTTAATATTATTCGAAAAGAAAGGAATAATACCATATTCTTCTATCGCATCTATTAGGTCTTGTTTCTTTTTTATATAAATATCCATCTATATTCAATTATATAACTGCTATCAGTTTTATCTTTTATAAAATGTTATACTTAAGATAGTGATTAAGGGGGAAATATGAAGGGTATTGTAATTACAAGCCATGGTCCTATGGCACAAGGCATATTAGACACATCTAAACTATTCTTTGGTGAACAAGCACAGATGGTAGCGTGTTGCTTAAACGCTGAAGATAATCCTGATGAATTTGTAGATGTTTTAAAAAAAGCAGTAAATGATGTTGATACTGGTGATGGTGTAATTGTTTTCTGTGATATGTTGTTTGGATCACCATGCAACTGTATGGCTAGAATAATTGGTGAAGATTTAGATAATGATAAGATTGAGGTTGTAACTGGAGTTAATCTAGCAATGATACTTCAAATACTTGCAGTAAGAGAATCATCTGATGTTTCTATACAAGATTTACTAACATCAGGTAATGAAGGTATAACTGATTTAAAAGCAGTTCTAAAAGCAAACTTATAGAGATGATAGAAATATCATCTTTTTTTTATGTTTATTGATATTATATCGCTATAGCGATATAATATGAGTAAGATGATTGTTTATCATGGTTCTAATCATATTATAAAGAAGCCTATATATAACGGTAGTAAAAGATATAATGATTACGGTTATGGTTTTTATACAAGTCAAAATAAAGATGTCACTAAAGAGTGGGCTGTTTCTAATGATGAGGATGGATATTTAAATATTTATGATTTAAATATAGATAATTTAAAAATCTTAAATCTCAATTCAAATGAATATAATATCTTAAACTGGTTAGCTATTTTAACTAAATTTAGAACTTATTGGCAAAATAATAGTATCTCTCAACAAGCTAAAAAATATCTTCAAGATAACTTTTTTGTTGACCCAAATAATTATGATCTTATTATTGGTTATCGCGCAGATGATTCATATTTTTCTTTTGCACAAGATTTTATATCAGGAGCTATATCTTTAAGAAAATTATCTGAAGCACTATATTTAGGAAAGCTTGGTGAACAAATTGTCTTAAAAAGTAAAAAAGCTTTTAATAATATCAAATACTTAGATTGTGAATTAGTTGAAGCAAAAAAATATTATGATTTAAAAATTAAAAGAGATTTAGAAGCTAGGAAAAACTATTATGATACAAAGAATAAAACTGATACAATTGATGATCTTTTTATGATAGACATCATGAGGGAAAGGATGAAAGGTAATGATCCACGCATACAGCGAATTATATATTAATACTGCTCAAAATATTTTAGGACACGCAATCGATTATGCGATAAGAACATTAGATGTTGATATAAAAACTTTTCAAGATGCTTTTTTAGTATCTCCTATATCTAAACAGTTTTCTAAAGGAAATCCTAAATATGTATCAGGAATTAATGGTTGTGAACTCGCTGAGATGGTTTTAGATTATGCAAATATTGCTTATTTTGAACACGAACATATCATGTATTTAGATAAAACTAATTACTATTGGTTAGGATGGGCACTTGCTTATTATCAATGGTATACAAATCTTTCTTTCATGGAAATAATAAATAATATTTCTTTTGAAGAAATCTTATTAATGTATCCTAAATATCACGAAATGGATATTATGAAATTTGTATCTGCGATAAACAAAAGAATTAATAACAAGAATAAAGAAACTAATTTAAAAATTATTAGACAAACATTTAATTACTCACAAACTCAATTAGCTATCTATTCTAATGTGCCAATAAGACAAATACAACTTTTTGAACAAAAACAAAGAAACATTAATAAAACATCTGGTATAACTCTATATAAATTAGCAAATGCTTTACATTGCAATATTGAAGATTTATTAGAAAAAGATTTAGCTTCTTAATCCATTTTCTAAAGTCCATTTTGAATTATAGAAATAGATAGTCGCAATGATACCAGCCAAAGTAAATCCAAAGGCTGTACCTAGATATAATACATGAACATCATGATTTATTAATAAGCCTATATGTACAAATAAATACTTACAAATACATTGACAAAATACCGCAATAAACATTGGATACTTTACATTTCCTCCAGCTCTACAAGAAGCGTTATAGATATGTGAGAAGTTTACAAAAAACATCGCAAAGATAGAATATCTAATCATATCTGTGCCATAATGAACTACTAATTCACTATCATTAAATCTTCTTACAAGCCAAGGTGCTGCTAAGTATAAAACCGCAACTGAGACAATAGTTAAAACGGTTGAAATCCATATACATTCTTTTATAGCTATTCTGACTCGTTCATAATTTTTTGCACCCATATTTTGTGCAACTAAAGCCATTGCAGCACTTGAAATAGCTAAAGAAGCCATCTGTCCCCAGTTAGTTATTTTTTCTGCAACGCCAATTCCGGCAATAACTTCATTAGAGAAAGTATTAACGTGAGATTGAATCATCATTGAACTAATCGCAATCAATAAATTTTGAATACTAGCAGGTATTCCTAAACTACATATTTCTCTTACAACTTCAAAACTAAAATCTATATTCTTTATATCTAAAGTAACTTCATCATAATTAAACAACAATCTTAAAGTTAAAAAATCCATTGTGAGTTGTGATATAAAAGTAGCTAAAGCTGTTCCTACTACACTTAAGTTAAATACTCTTACAAAAATCATACCTAGAGTTATATTTACTATAGAACTCACAATTGAAAAATATAATTGATGTTTAGTATCACCAAAATTTCTTAACACAAAGAAACAAACTTGATATGTAAGTACTGCTGTATGGCCTAAGAAATATACTCTTAAATAACTAGCTGCTAGATCATATAAATCTGCAGAAATATTACAAAGTCTCATCAAATCAGTTAAAAATACTTCAGATAATATAGTAGATGCAATACCGCCAAGCAAAGCAAACACCAAAGCTGTATCTAATACTCTTTTTAAATTAACTTTATCTCTAGCTCCATAATACTTTCCTACTAGAATTCCTGTACCCATACCTAAACCATAGAAAGTATAATTAAAAATATTACAAATCCACACACATGCACTTACAGCACTTAAAGCTTCTAAAGATACATAGTTACCTACTATTAGTGAATTTGTAATATTATAAAACTCATTAAAAATATTTGAAATAAAAATAGGCCAAGCAAAATTTAATATTTGTTTTCTAATATTTCCTTCTGTTAGTACTACTTTAGCCATGTCTGCCCTTCATTTATAAATTGAGCCACTCTAACTCCTATATCTGAGTGGCTTTACAATGCTATTATAACATTTAATATTTATATTTGTTTCTTTTTATTTATTAACCTTAAATTTACTACTTATCCCTACACCGAGTAGTAATAAGGTATAAAAGTTCATGTATGTAGATATATTTGTTATTATGTCATG
>CADBMV010000127.1 GCA_902795865.1 uncultured Erysipelotrichaceae bacterium
TCATGGTTGGGGACAGAATAGTGAAATGATGGCTTTTATTGGACAACACCTAAAAAGTCGTTTTAATGTATACAATATTGATTTTCCAGGATTTGGTAAATCTGATGATCCTAATGAACCATGGGGTTGTGTAGACTATTGTGAATTCTTACATAAGTTTTTAGTTTCACAAAAAGTTGAAAAACCAATATTTATAGCTCATTCATTTGGTTGTCGTATTGCGATTCATTATGCATATAGATATCCTGTAGAGAAAATGGTGCTTACTGGCGCTGCTGGTATAAGAGATAAACGTGGATTGATGTGGTATTTAAAAACATATTCTTATAAATTAGGTAAGAAGATTTTAAGTTTAAAGATATTTGATAATTATCGTGAGCAATTAACAAAAAATGTAGGTAGTGAAGATTATCGTAATTCTTCAGGTGTGATGCGTGCAACTTTTGTAAAGGTCGTTAATGATGATGTCAAAGATATGCTTAAAGATATTGAATGTGAAACATTATTAGTATTTGGTGAAAACGATGAAGCTACACCTGTATATAAAGGAAAAATGATGGAAGAATTAATGAAGGATGCTGCATTAGTAATATTTGAAAACGATGATCATTATGCATATATCCATCAAGCTCAAAGGTTTAATTTAGTTTTAGATGCTTTTTTAGGAGAACAAAATGTCTAAGTATTCTTTTGTTTTTGTTACAGTTTTTTATTTTGTAGTATTTTTATTACTATCTTTTGTTTATTGTAAACATGCATTGCATATGTTTCAACAAAATCGCTATGAATTATATCGTTATTCAAAATGGTTATTCAATAAAAACAATTTAAAAATATATCCTGGATTTATCTATGCAATAGTTGTTATAAGCTTATGTACTTTATTTAAAAGATATGGTGATTTACTAGCCTTATTAGTTACAATTGCTTTTAGTATTTATCTATTTGATAGAGAAAACAAGAAGACATATATTAAAGATTTAGTTTTAACACCAAGAGTAAAAAGACAAATTGTAGTAATGTTTATTCTAATGCTCTTGCTAATTAAATTTGCTATGAATTTATTTAAGGCAGACATTATTGGTGTTTTATGTATTATAATGCCTTATTTGTTTATATATTTATTGGCACTAATAACTTATCCAGTTGAATATTTAATTAAGAAATATTACGAAAATCAAGCAAGAACTATTTTAAAAAATAACGACAAAGTATTAAAAATAGGCATTACTGGTTCTTATGGAAAGACATCTACCAAAAACATTATTAATGATATTATTTCAGAAGACAAATTTACTTTAATAACACCTGCTTCTTATAACACACCTATGGGTATCACTAGAACAATCAGAGGAATGTTGAAACCAATACATGAGGTTTTTGTGTGTGAGATGGGTGCAGATAAAGTTGGTGAAATTAGTTATCTAATGGATTTTGTTAAGCCTCAATATGGTGTGGTTACATCTATTGGTCCTCAACATTTAAATACTTTTAAATCACTTGATAATATCATCAATGAAAAGATGCAAGAAATAGAAATGCTTCCTAGTGATGGAATTGGTTTTATTAATATTGATAATGAGTATATTAGAAATTATAAGATTAATAATACATGTAAGATTGTTACAGTAGGAATTGATAGTGAAGATGCTGATTATCATGCTAAAGATATTTCGTATTCAAAAACTGGTTCAAAGTTTACTGTAAATATTGATGAAAAAGATTATAAGTTTACTACTGATTTATTAGGTAAACATAATATTTGTAATATTCTCTTTGGTATTGCTATAGCTATAGAGATGGGAATTGATATCAAAAAGATTGTTAAAAATGTTAAGAATGTTAAACAAGTTGAACATCGTCTACAAGTTAAAAAAATAAACGAATATACTTTCATTGATGATGCATTTAATTCTAATCCTGTAGGCTCAAAAATGGCTCTTGATGTTTTATCGATGATGTCTGGAAAGAGGATAATAGTTACTCCAGGTATGATTGATTTAGGTGAGAAACAAGAAGAAATAAATAAAGAATTTGGTAGATATATGTTAGATAAAGTAGATTATGTATTGTTAATTGGTGAAAAACAATCAAAGCCTATATATGATGGTTTAGTGGGAGTTGGTTTTGATTTAAGTAAAGTTATTGTATTTGATAATGTTAAACAAGCATTTGATTATGTTTATCATAATTTTTCTACTAAAGATACAATTCTGCTTGAAAATGATTTACCAGATGCGTTCAACGTATAAAAGTGATAGAATAGTGATGTTATGAAAATAAATGTAGCAGTGTTTTTTGGTGGTAAATCAACAGAACATGAAATAAGTTGTATTAGTGCTAATCAAGCTATACATGCTTTGGATAGAGAAAAGTATGATGTTTTACCAATCTATATCTCTAAGGATAATGAATTTTTTACAGGTGAAAAGCTTTTTGATTTAAGCAATTATGCAGATTTTATTAATAATCCAGAAAGTTCTTTAAAAAAGGTCACAATATACAAAGATGGAACTACAGTTAAATGTCGTCCTATTAAAGGTTTATTCGCAAAAGAATTAAATATTGATGTTGCTTTCCCTGTAGTGCATGGTACAAATGTTGAAGATGGTACACTTGCAGGTTTTTTACAAATGTTAGATTTGCCATATACATCATGTGATCCATTAGGTGCTTCTTTAGGCCAAGATAAGGCTGCAATGAAGGATGTTTTTAAGGCTGAAGGAATACCTATGGTTGATTATTTTGTTGTATATAATAGTGATTTTGAAGATAACTATAATTCATATTTAAGTTCAGCTAAAAAACTAGGTTTCCCTTTGATAGCTAAACCAGCTAACTTAGGCAGTTCTATTGGTATTGAAGTTATAAAAACTCAAAAAGAATTTAAAGAAAAAGTACTAGAATGTTTGAAATATGATTTTAAAGTTATTGTTGAAAAAATGATAGAAGATTTAAAAGAAGTTAATATTTCTGTTTTAGGCACTAATGATTCAGTTAAATTAAGTGCTATTGAAGAAGTAACTAATGGTTTCTTAGATTTTGATAAGAAATATCAACCAAATAGTGGTTCTAAAAAGCTAGGTGCTAAAGTTGGTACAAAATCTGCTTCAAAAGGAATGGCTTCTACAGTTAGAAAAGTTCCTGCAGATTTAACTAAAACTCAAAAGAAAACTATCGAAGAAATTGCCGCTAAAGCATTTAGAGCATTAAATTCTTATGGCTGTGTTAGAATTGACTTCATGATTGATAGAAAAACAGGTAAGGTTTATTGTAATGAAATAAATACTATCCCTGGTTCTCTAGCTTTCTATTTGTGGAAAGAAGTTGGAATTGATTTTTCTAAAGAATGTGATGAATTAATCCAAAACGCATTATATCGTTATGCAAAAAGATCAAAGAAAACTTATTCTTTTGATACAAATATATTAGATTCTTATAGGAAGAAGTAAAATGTTTAGAAAAATTGTGACAATTATAATAATTATCTTGATGCTTGTGATATCTGTCTTATCACTTGCTGTAAGATAAAGAAAGGCATTATGAATAATTCAAATAAGAAAACATTGATTATAACCTTAACTGCGGTAACTCTAGTGTTGGCGAGTCTTTTTGGTTATATGTTTTATACCAATGCTTCTAATACACCAAGCGTTAATCCTGGTCCAGGTCCAGTTATTATTAATAACGATAATGATTATCCTGAATATCGTAAATTATGGGATGATAATCACAAGATTAATAGTGATTATGTAGGAGATCTATTTTTTGATTCAGGTTTAATTAATGTTTCTTTTGTACAAGCTAAATCTGTATATAAAGAAAATGGAGATATGTATCAATTCTATACAGAGGATGGCAGATTAGTAACAAATCCTGCTGGTTATACAGGCAATGATGTTTACATTTGGACATATTGGAAAACAGGTGAATATGATTATAACGACAATGGTGGTTCAGTGTTTATGGACTATAGAAATAATATCGATGATCAAAATGTCATTATTTATGGACATCATTTCTCTGTTTGGAATGATGAAACAAGAAAGAAAGCTTTTACTCCTTTAGAGCAACTAATGGAAAAGAAGAACTATAACGCAAATCAGACAGCAACTATGATTTTAGAAAATGAAATAAGAAAATATGAACTAGTTTATGTTTATGAATTTGATGCAAGACAAGATAAATTCTTTAATGATTTTCAATATTGGCGTACTGATTATAATTATGATGATTATTCTGGTACAAGAGATTCAGAATACTATGCAAATTATATTAAAGCTATTGAATCAGAGAAGTTATACGATACTGGTAAAAAGCTTACAACTAATGATAAAACCCTAACTTTACAAACATGTATTTCAGGTTATACAGGAGAATTATTTGAAATACTTGTCTTTAGACTTGCGGAAACAATAAACTACTAAGGAGGCTGAAAACAGCCTTTTTTTGTTGTAAAATTTATTCGTGAAGATATTTCAAAAACTTTTTGTTTGTGTCTTATTATTAATGAACTTGAGTCAAAGAATATATGCTCAAGATGACTTTTATATTGTTTATGATGCAAATAGTGATTTTGAAGAAAGATTTGATTCATATTCTAGTGCGTATTCTTTTTATGAAGATAATCTTGATGAATATGAAAATCTAGTATTAAGCAATAATGATTCAGTTATTCATATGGAATATGGAATTGTAGAGTTTAAAGGTTCTAAAGCATGTGATTTAACTATCGATTATTATTCTGTTGATAGAAACTCACAAGATTTACTAAATGCATGTCTAGGGGTAGATGGTGCATATTTATATACAAATAGCAAAGGTGATAGGGTATATTATCTTTTATCAAATGAAAAAGCATATACAAGTATAGATAATGTTATATTACATCCATATGAAAGCTTAAATACTAGAATTAGTTCGTATACTAATAAAGATGGTAATCTATATCATAATATAAAAACACAAATGGAGTATGATTATTATTCATTTTCTTTAAACATAGATAATAAACTAGATTATTTAGTAGACAACAAAGATTATTATAGTTATGATGGGCACTACTTTTATGATGATTTTAAAATCATGATTGATGATTATAAAAATGATATAAGAAAGAACGCGGTAAATTCAGATGCATATTACAATTACTATGAGTATTTACCTCATCATAGTTTAAGTAATTATAAAGTGAGTGAAATAGAGGATTTTTTTTATAATGTCTTAGGTATAAATAATTATCTTAATCATTATACCGACTACAATTATGATGGTGCTGCTGATGAAGTTAATAGATCACAACTGTATAACAATATTTCTGAGTTTTTTGTGAATCAATATATGTATGGTAGTAATGCTTTAATGCTTATAAGTAGCGCAATAAATGAATCATCATATGGAAAGTCTTTGAATTCTTTTATCAGCAATAATCTGTATTCTGTTGCAGCATATGAAAATCAAAATGATACTGAAAACAATAAATATGAAGATATTGCCTCATCTATTTATAGTCATAGTAAATATATAATTAATTCTTTGTATTCTAATTATCGTCGTAGTTCATATGCGGGTACTTTTTTTGGTAATAAATTAGCTGGCATCAACACAACATATTCAATTGATCCTTATTATGGACAAAAATGTGCAGCAACCTATAGAGAATTAGATTTAAAAAACGGTAATAAAGATTATAACTCTTTAGCTATTGGTATCATTAAAAATAAAAACAGAGTTACTTTCTATCGTGATCCTTTATTAAATAATCGTCAGTTTTCTTTAGATAATATCAACGAATTGGCTTATGTAATACTTGAAGAAAATGAGAATTCATATAAGATCCAAATTGATTCAAGCAATTTAGATGACTATTTATATTCTTTTAAAGAATCTATTGCTTATGTAAGTAAAGATGCATTTACATATATTCTTAATCAAGAAAAGATACATGAATATGAATTAATAGATAAACATTACGACTTTAACGAGGGATTATACAAAGATTATTCTGAATATACTTTACAAGTTCCTAGTTTTCAAGATGATTTAATAATTAAAGCAAAAAAAGATTCTCATGAATTAACAGGTTATATTGATGGACTTGCTCAATATAAAAAGATTGAAAGAATAGAATTAAAAAATGATTTTACTAGCAATGTCGAGCTATATCAATATATAGATTTTGAAGATGCATACTTAAGAGTTTATTATGATGATTCAAGTTATAAAGATGTTCAAATAAATAGTGAAATGATATCAGCTTATGATAATACGGTTAGTGATAATCAAGATATAAATATCAATTATTGTGGTCTATCTTTAAATAAGCAAATTAGTTTTAATGAAAGTTTGTATGAACATCGTTTAAAACTTGAGGAAGCTATAGAAAACAATGATTATGAAAGTGTTAAGGAACATTTAGAATTAATCAAGTATCCATTAAATTTCTCACAAATTAGAAATATTGACTATAACTTAAAACAAATTAATAATCGTAATTATGTTATAAATGATAAAACTGAAAGATATAATGTGAGTATTTCTGGTTTAGATTTATCTTTACAAGATAAACAGGTATTTAATTTTGTAGGTGATACTTATTATGTGGTAATTAATGATATTAATGCTATAGATAAGAAGAAAATATCCGATTTTGCATCAGGTTATGGTTTTGAAGCTGTAGAAGGTTTAGATATTTCTTTTAGATTTAATTATGAAGATATTAAATTAATTGGACCTGCAATTGTTCAAATTGATTTAAATGATAAGAAAAATAATCATGTTTATTCTGTATATCATATTACTGATAATGACGATATTATCAAATGTCGTACTACACAATCAGAAAACTATATTCAATTTATGATAGATGAACAAGGTTCGTATTTAGTTTTGTCAATGCCAAGTGTTAATGAATATGATTTAAGAGATAATACTGAAGATTTATCTTATGAGAATATGGGTTATGATAATCATCGTATAAATTTTATAGTGATGGCTATCTTGTTTACGAGTTTATTAGGTATTACTGGAATTACTATTTACTACATCTTATATAACAAAAGGAAAAAATTATGGAAAGACTTCAGAAGATTATTGCCGATAGCGGGATCTGTTCAAGAAGAAAAGCTGAACAATTAATTCTAGAAGGCAAAGTAAAAGTTAATGGTGTAATAATAAAAACTTTAGGTGTTAAAGCATCTTTTAATGATGAAATATTAGTTAATAATAAGCCACTTATAAAAGAGGAAAAACTTGTTTATATGCTGAATAAACCAAAAAATGTAATATCTTCTGCAAGTGATGATAAAGGAAGAGTTACAGTGGTAGATTTGATCGATAGTAAGTATCGTATTTATCCACTAGGTAGATTAGATTATGATTCATCAGGATTAATATTACTAAGTAATGATGGACAATTAATGCAAAAGCTAATTCATCCAAGTAGTAAGATAGAGAAGGTTTATGAAGTTAAAATTAGTGGCTTAATTAATAAAGAAGAAATTAAGAAATTAGAAGCTGGTGTGAGGATTGATGGATATTTAACTGCACCTGCAAGCATTAAATTATTAAGAAATAATCAAAACAAAAAAACTTCTTTCTTGCAAGTTAGCATCCATGAAGGAAAAAATAGACAAATAAGAAAGATGTTTATGGCTTTAGGTTATAAAGTTTTGGATTTAAAAAGAATTAAGGAAGCAAATATATCGTTAGGAAATTTAAAAAATGGTGAATATCGTTTATTAAAGCCATTTGAGATTAAACAATTAAAAAAGTATTTAGATGTTGATAATATCTAGATCATTGATTTCTTCTGGATCAATATAGATAGTTTTATAGTTTTTAAATGATACAAAACCAGGCTTAAAGCCTTTTATTTTCTTTACATTTCTAATTAGACAATAATCAACAGGGACTGATGAAGAATATCTTCCAGAAGAGTAATATGCGGCAATATTGGCACATAGTCTTATTATCTTTTCATTTGGTTTATCACTATTTACTACCACATGAGATCCATGATAATCCTTCGCATGAAACCATGTATCATTACTATGGGCATAGTCAAATGTTAGATAATTATTTTGAATATTATTCTTACCAAAAGTGATTACATAATCATCAATCCTAATTTGATATAAGTTTACTTTCTTTTTTCTTTTATTTTTATTGTTAGTTCTTTTTAGATATCCATGATTGTTTAATTCTTCTTTAATATCTAAGGCATCAAGATAATTAGCGAATGTTAATTGTTCATTTAAAGATTGAAAATATTGAAGTTCATTATTAGCTATTTCAATTTGTTGTTCAATATGAATTTTACCTTTTCTTTTCTTTTGATAAGTTGAATAATATTTATTTGCATTATCTTTTATAGATAATTTTGGATCTAATTTAATAGTTTTTGTTTTATTGTTGTAGTCATTTATTTCTATCTTATTTAAGCCTTTTTCATTTAAGTTTTCATACATATATAGTAGATCACCATTTTCTTTATCATCATCTAAGTTTAAGGCATCATTATAACTCTTTTGTAATTTAGATATTTTTGTTTGGTAGTGTTTTCTTTGTCTTTTTACAACTTTAAATAAATCATCAGAAATATTTTTAATTCTTTCTTTTTCATCATTCTCATAATAAACTTCATCAAAACCTTTTTGAATATCCCACTTTGTAAAGTTGAGATTTAAGTAGTTTAAAGGAATCACATGAAATACGTATTGATCTTTATTTTTACTTAGATAAAGACTATTTGATTCCTTGATAAGTTTCATGATGCTTTCAAAGGAATCGTTTTCCATTCGATATCTAATTTCGTTTTCTAATTGTTTAGAAAAACCTTGTAATTGATTTACTAAAGATTCATTTAAATCAATACTATTTGTATTAAAAGGATCTAGTTTATTTTGTTTATCAGGAAGAGTAAAACTAGCTCCAGGTAGAATAATTCTTCTAGTATTTTCATAAGGTGGAATCTTTTTTAAGGCATCAATTATTTTATTATTTTCATCAATTAGTATAAGATTGGCATATTTACCCATAAGTTCTACAGATAGTTTGTATTGTTTTTCATCATAGAGCTCATTTCTTGAGTGAATATGCATAATTAAATAGCGATCATAATCATATTGATCTATTTTGTAGATTATTCCATTTAATAGATGCTTTCTTAAAACCATGATAAAGGTTGATGGATCATTATAAGTTGTGTAGTTGCGATCAGATAAACAAATATGATTATTGTTTGAATGAAAAGACATTACTAGATTTGTCCTGATTTCTTTTGCGTGCACATTAAAAACAAGCTCTGTCTTACTAATCAAAGAAATACGATTAATTCTAATAGGCAGATAATTGTCTAAATCTTGTTTAACTTTTGATAAGGTAATGCCATCTAATGCCATATTATTATTGTATAATAATTAATAATGATTAAAGAACAAGTAACTGATTTATCTTTTTTAAAAGATGATGAAATTAAATTAGTATTAAATAAATACAGTGAAGCCGATCCTAGTAAAAACTATGTTCCTGCTTATCATTTTAATATTTGTGATAAGGATGATAATGAATTAGGGACTTGCGATTTAAGGGTTGGTTATAACGACAATATTTTTTATTGTGGAAATATTGGCTATAGTGTAAAGGAAGAATATCGTGGCCATAATTATGCCTATAAGGCAAGTAAATTAGTAATTGAGTTAGCTAAATATCTGAATATGGAAGAAGTTTATATCACCTGTCATCCTAATAATATTCCTTCTAAAAAAACTATTGAAAAATTGAATTGTGAATTTATTGGTATCTATGATGTGCCTAAAGATAATGAATTATATATCAGACATGGTTATGAACAGGTTGCAATATATAAAATTTGCTTAATTTTATAAATATATGTATAATAATCAAGCGAATAGAAATACTATTCCTTGTCTAGAAATAGACCGTTTAGTCCAAAAGGAGGTAAAATATGAAACAATATGAGACTATGTATATCATCAAGTCTAATCTTGACGATGCTGCTAGAGCTGCTTTAGGTGAACAGATGCATGGCATTATCACTTCA
>CADBMV010000128.1 GCA_902795865.1 uncultured Erysipelotrichaceae bacterium
AACTCTTTCATTTTAAATACCTCCTTTGCACAGTTGCATTACAATTTCTTCATCTGTGTAATATCTAGATGTTGTATAAGTTCTAAGCTTATTACTTGAAGTTATTACAGGCATTTTTGCACACATTGGATTATTCATATACATTAATGGACAAATATAAGATAAAACAATTCCTGTTTTTTCAAGTCTAGGATAATAATCGGTTTTCTTAAATTCTTTTATAACTGCAGGAGCTGCAGTGAAAACTGTAGGTATTAGAACTTGTGAATTATTATATTTTTTCAAATTTCCTCTATTACATCAGTCCAATCTTGAAGTTGTTTCAAAGACATGTGTGGACAACCCATGAAGCATAATTTTGGTTTAGCATCTTTATCTTTCCAAATAACAGGATAATCTTTATATGTTTTTTCTAATACTTCATCATCAATCACATATTCTTTAGCATTTTCTTTTATTAGAGATTTGCCTAGCTTTTTAGCTTCAGGAGTTAAACTATCGATATGGTATAAACCTACCGCTCCATTTGAAGCTGTAGCTGCACCAAAGTCTTTTAAATATGTACAAGCTGATTCATTTAATTCATCACCTATCCACTTATCTAAACCTACAATATATGGCACATCTTCCATTACTTTCATACCTATAGCACTACCTAATAACTGGGCTTCTGGTTTTTTACTTGTTTCTATTTTGATTATCCAATCTGCTTTTCTTCCTTCATCAGTCAATAAGCCAAAATATGGAACATAACCAACAATAGATCCCATAATATCAATAATTCCAGAATTTCTATTACATCTAGCTCCTAATACTGAGTTTGCATATACAACTGCAGAAGATTCAGACCATGATAATACTTCACCATATTTAGGAGTATTACCAACTTCTGACATATAACATGTACATGTAAAAGCATCTTCATTCAATAAACCTAATTCCTTAAGTTGTTTTTCATAGAAGTCTTGTTTAGAATACATGAAATGTTTAAAGACAATATTTTGAATAAAACTAGATGGTACATTAGGATCTAATGGACGAGGATCAACTGTAAACTTTTGATTAGATTTAACACCCTCTTTTAAAAGAGTGTCCATTAGTTTATATACAGGATCCATTACTTTTAAACCAAAAGATGTTACTAAATGATTGTAGTTAGATGTAACTTCAACCATCTTACTTGCATCAAAAGCTTCTCCATACATAACCAAAGTCTTCATAACTTTGGCAAGTGTTTCACCACTTTTACCATCAAGGATATCTTGTTGAACTTTAGTTAATTGCATAAGTTTCCTCCTAAATCCTCATTGCTACTTCATATGCACGCCATATAACACTTCTTAAATTACCAACTGCTTTACAATCGCCTACTAATTTAACTTTAGATGATGATTCAAAAGCAGGATTTGCTAGATAACCAACAGAAGAAATAACGCTGTCACACTTAATGCTTATATCTTTACCATTTTGTGTACAAATTATTTCATCATCTTTAACTTCTTTTAAGGATGTTTGCAAATACACAGGTACTTTATGTAATTCAAACCATTCTCTTAAATATGATGAATTAGCTAAACAAATACCTGTTTGTTTAATTAAATCATCTTGCATTTCAACAATTGAAACATTTTTACCTTGTAAAGCAAGTTCGTAAGCGACTTCACAACCAGTAAGTCCTCCTCCTACCACAACAACATTTTCACCAACTTGTTTACCATTTAAATATTCACAAGCTTCAATAGTTTTATCAAAACCAGGAATATTTAATTTTCTAGGTTTAGAACCTGTAGCCACAACAACATCTTTTCCATCAAATTCAGATAAAGATTCTATCTTTGTATTTAAGTGAACTTCAATATTAAGATCATTCATTTTTTTGATATACCACTTTAATAAATCTCTTAATTTTCCTTTATATGATTCAGCACTTGCAGGAATAAATGTTCCACCAAGTTTATCACTAGCTTCATAGATTATTGGATTATGACCCCTTAGTTTTAAAACTCTGGCAGTTTCCATACCGCCAATACCACCACCAATGATAATTACATCTTTTGGATTATCAGTTTTTTTAATGTAATGTTTATTAGTTTGCATAGTTTCAGCATTTACAGCACATCTAGCAAGATGCAATGAATCAGATAATTCTTGATCATTTGGAACACCTTTATAATGGCACATATTAAAACATCCATTATGACATAGAATGCATGGTCTAATATCATCTTCTTGATTATTCATTAGTTTACTAATCCAAGTATTATCAGCTAAGAATTGTCTTGCGAAACCTGCGCCATCAATTCTTCCCTCTTCTATTGCTTTAGCAGCAACTTTTGGATCAAGTCTTCCTGCACAAACTACTGGAATATCACAATACTTCTTTATATGAGCAACATCATCTAAATTACAGTTTTCAGGCATATAGATTGGTGGATGCGCCCAATACCAAGCATCATATGTACCATTATCACAATTTAGCATGTCATATCCTGCTTCTTGAAGATACTTAACAGCTAATTCTGATTCAGCCATATCTCTACCAACTTCTGTATACTCTTCGCCTGGTAAAGCACCTTTTCTAAAATCTTTTGTCTTAGAAACAACAGAATATCTTAAAGAAACAGGAAAATCATTTCCACATTCCTTTTTAATAGCTTTAACTATCTCAGCTGCAAAACGATATCTATTTTCTAATGATCCACCATATTCATCTGTTCTTTTATTTACATATTTCAAAGTAAATTGATCTAATAAATATCCTTCGTGTACAGCATGTATTTCAACACCATCTACTCCAGCATCCTTAAGCTTTTTAGCACTTAAAGCAAATGAATCAATAAACTCTTGAATCTCCTTTTTACTCATTTCACGTGAAGGAACCTTATCAGACCATCTATTAGGTGAAGCAGATGCACTTGCGGTTATCTTATCTAAATCCATAACTGGTTTTGATAAGAAACGTAATACCTTATTTGTGTAGAGCATTTCCATCATTTTTGAAATAGTGAAGGATCTGCCAAAGCCTGCAGTTAATTGTACAAACAATTTAGCTCCAGTTTTATGAAACTCAGGCATCCATTTCTTTAAATCTTCATACATCTTGTCATTTTTATGAAGCCATTGACCAAACATTGGATTATAAATAGGCTGACATCCTGGTAAAACTAAACCACAATTGTTTTTAGCAACTTCCATAATAAACTCAGCACCAGCCTTATCAAAATGATTATTCTCCATCCATCCTAATAAGTTAGTACCACCCATTGAAGTCATTACAAAACGATTCTTAATTTCACAATTTCCTATTTTCCAAGGAGTGAATAATGAATTATATTCTTTATTAATTGAAGCCATAATGATTTCTCCTATTATTTGTGAAAATTTTAACATAAATTAACTTTTTTCTCAATAATAGCCCTATTAAAAAGGGCTATTAAATAGCCCCAAAATATACAAGTTTTAAATTAATTCTATGATCTACCTCTTGCGAGTCTTGCACGGATTTTTGTTGAAATCCATTCAATTACTAATACTAATAATATTAATACCCATAAGAATGAACCAACACGATTATATTTAGCACTAGAGATTGATTGCATCATAGGAGAACCGATACCACCTGCTCCAACAATACCTAAAGTTGTTGCATCTTTTAAATTAATATCAAATCTATAAATCGCTGTAGATATGAAACTAGCTAATAATTGAGGTAATATACCTACTCTTATTTTTTCAAATGTATTACATCCAGCAGCATCTAAAGATTCTAATATACCAGTATCTAAGTTTTCAATTGCCGTAATATACATTTTAGAGATCATACCAATTGAACAAATAGATTGAGTAGCAACACCACAGAATGCTCCAGGTCCAGTAACTCTAATCCAAATTAAAGCCCATAATAATGATGGAATACATCTAACAAATAATATTAATGCTCTAAAGATATAAGCAACTGGTTTAGGAACGATATTAGTAGATGCTAAAAAACTAATAGGAATAGCTAATATAGCACCATTAATTGTACCCAATACTGCAATAGCTATAGTTTGAAGTACTAAAAATGGTACACCATCTTTAGTAAAGTTAAATAATAATTCAGTATCTGGATATATAATTCCATGGAATACACTTTTAGCAACATTCATTCCCTTTTCAGTTATTCCACTAAAAGATAATGATGTTGAACCCCATGCAGCAACAATGATAATAACAAAAACTATCAACAATCTTAACCATAGATTGTTAGGTTCACTATATAATTTCTCTAATATATTTTCATTAGCTGTTAATTCAATATTATTTTTATTGTCTTTCATATAATGAACTCCTATATTAATTTAGATCTTACATAATCTGAGAATATATCAATTGCCCAAACAACAATAAATAAAGTAATCAATATAGCCCCAACATCATGATAAAATCTTAATCCTGTTCTTTCACTTATTAATAAGCCTAAACCACCAGCACCAACATATCCTAAGATACTTGATGAACGTACATTAAGTTCTAAACAATATAAACAGTTATCTATATATATTGGTAGAATCTGTGGCATACAAGCTACCCAGAATGATTCAAAAGTAGTTGCACCATATGATTGCATTGCTTCATATGGTCCCATATCAATTGTTTCAATACTTTCATATAACATTTTCGCTACAATACCTAATGTAAATAAAGCAATGGCAATTGTTCCAGCAAATGCTCCAAGCGAAAATATCAAAGCAAATATCAAAGCATAAATAAGTGTTGGAATAGATCTTGTGATTGCTAAAAACAATCTAACAATTAATAAAGATGGTCTATTTTTATTAATATTAGATGAAGCAATAACCGCAATAGGTAAGCCTAAACCACACCCTATAATAGTACCAACAATTGACATCTTAATAGTATCTAATAATGGTTCAATTACTTTTGCAGGAATAAATTTCCAATTTGGCGTTAAAATTTGACCAAGAATTACAGTTAATTGATTAGCTCTTTCAATAATAACTCTTAAATCAAAACCAGTAGCCTTAATAGATATATAAATAACAGCTAATAAACATAACATAATTAAAGGAACTCTACTTCTAGGTCTATCAACGCTATGACCATTATCAAGGGTAATAGTCTCAGGTTTAAAAACTCTATCAAAAATAGATACTTTATTATCAAGATCATGTTTATGTTGTTGTTTAAACACAATCTTAGCTAATGCATTATCTCTTTTAATTTTGTCTTTCTCACTATGTCTAGTCATTATTTATCACCATACCTTCAATTTCGATTTTATCAGTCGATTTAGGAACAGCTTTACCCATATAAACTAAATTTAATACTTCTTGAGTAACTTCTGAAGCTGGTCCATCATATACTATTTCTCCAGCTCTAATTCCGATAACTCTTGTCGCATATTTTAATGCCAAATCAACATGGTGAATGTTAATTAAGATAGTAATATTTAAATCTTTATTAATTCTTGCGAAGTCTGACATAACCACGTCAGCAATAATTGGATCAAGTGATGCAACAGGTTCGTCTGCTAAAATAATTGAAGGATTTTGGTTAAGTGTTCTAGCTAAAGCTACACGTTGTTGTTGCCCACCTGATAATTCATCACAACGATTATATGCTTTTTCTAGAATATTCACTTTATCTAATGCTTCTAAAGCCTTGATCTTTTGTTGCTTAGAATAAAGACCAAATAATGTTTTCCACCAAGGCATATCAGGTACATCACTTGCTAAAACATTCTTTAATACAGTAGAACGATTAACTAGATTAAAAGATTGGAAAATCATACCAACTTTTCTACGATATCTACGAAGTGATTCCCCTTTTAATGACATTACATCAGTACCATCAACAATAAGTTGACCATCAGTAATATCAATCATTCTATTGATTGTTCTTATCATTGTACTTTTACCAGCACCTGATAAACCAATAATTGCTAAAAATTCACCTTGTTCAATATTAAGGTTGACATTTTTTAAGCCTTTAGTTCCATTAGGATAAGTTTTAGATACATTTTTAAACTCAATCATTTTGTCAGTCTCCCCTTTAAAAATAGGGTGGCACATTAAAGCCACCCTATTAAAACAAATAAACTATTTTTATTCCATTGCAGCTAAAGCATTACGAGTTACATCGTAATCTTTATCGTTACCTAATACATAACCAGTATGTGAATAGATACCAATAGCTGTTTTACCTTCTTCAGAATTCTTTAAATTTATTAATACATCAGCGAAAGCACTCATGAATTCAGGATTAGTTAATACTTCAGCGTTAGGTCCAGTTTTTGCTAGACAAACAGTATCGTTATAGATATTTTGAGTAACGCCGATTACTGGTAATTGATTCCAAATAGTGTCATCTCTTCCCCATTCACCATTCCATTGACCTTCATAATCCATACGGCCATCAGCATAACAAGTAATGATATCAACTTGTTCAGCAGCAGCTTGTTGGAAAGCTTCAGGATATTTTAAGTTAACTTTATTAGATAAGTCGTTTAATGTCTTATCATAGTTTTCTTTTAACCAAAGATTTGGATAGATGTATTGAGCACCAGATGTAACTGAACCTACAACCCAAGTACAAGCATCTAATTCTTCCCAAGTTAATTCTTCACCAGCAGCAACTTTAGCAGCTACAGCTTTACCTTTTTCAGTTGGTGCAGCATAGATTAAACCCTTATAGTAAGTTACAGGAACGCCTTCTTCTCTAGTAGTAGGATTAACATTCCATTCATTTGGATCAGTTGCATCAGGAACTAAGTTGTCTCTAGTAGCAGTAACTAATAGATTGATTTCATCACTATATAAAACATATGTGCCACCAGGAACATAACCTACATCAGCAGTACCTGCAGATAATGCCTCACCACATGCGTTATAATCTTCAGAAATAGCGATTTCAACAGCACCGATTTCAAAGCCTTTTTCACCCATTTCTTTGATGATGATGTCTCCTAAGCCAGATGTAGCAGTAATAATGTCTTCAGCTGGTCTTGAAGGAACATACATAACAGTTAATTTTTCAATTGAAGTAGCAGCAGTTTCACCACCTTCATTTGAGCCTTCATTTCCAGAATTGCCACCATTGTTACATGCAGCAAGGCCGAAAATCATTAAAACAGCAACTAAGATTGTTAATAATTTCTTCATTTTTTTCTCCTTCTTTATGTATATTAACATAACTATATAATACCAAAGATTATTCACCATGAAAATATAAAATATTACATTATCACTAAAATGATTTAGTCAGTGCCTTTAATTATAAATAAATGGTCTAACCATTCGAACCATCGTATATTTGTGAATAATCAATTCCTGTATATTCTTTAAAATAATCCTCTAAAGTTTTACCTTCATCTGCAGGATTAAAATCTACATCTTTTACTCTATTTTTGTATTCAGAATCATCTGGAAGCATATTATAAGCAAAATTATGTATTTCCCATTCTTGTAACATATCTTCAACACTACGATAAGAATTATAATCTTTAGAAGGAATTGGATAAATATTTATTAAAGCTGTAATAATATCTTTCATATCATTAGTATTATCAATCTTATATGAATCTATAATACGCCAATTCTCATAATCTTTATAAACATAGAAATCTTCACCATGATAATTAAATGTATATTCATAGCCATCAACACTATGAATAACAATATCATTATCATTTTCATTAACTACAACTTCTTGGATCACTTCTTGATCAATTATTTCGTTTTCTTCATTATTTATAGTATCTTCATCATTTTTGAAAACATCTAAAACAAGAATTATCAAAACGGTAATCATAATAGTTAATATAGTTAATAAAATTTTCAACAATCTTTTCACTTCAACAATTGTAACAAAATCACCAACAAATATTATATTTTCACACAACATAACATAATGTGTTAATGATAGACATATATATTTAGTATTGTTAATATTAATAAAGAGTTAAATATCTTATGAAAAATAAATTACTAAAAATTATACTAAGTATTCTAATTATTACATCTTGTATATTAAATAATAAACAAGAAGATGATATTAATAATAATTCTAATGAAGATACATTAATTAAATTCGAATATGAATTTAATGAACATGTTATAGCACAAGAATATGAAATAGATTATATAAATAAATCTATAACTATCAAAGAAATAAATACAAATAAAGAATATATATCCTTTTGATGAATGAAATATAATATAAATAAAACTAAATCAATTATATATGTGATAAATATTCCCTTTTCAAAAATATTATTAAATTATATTGATTCAACAACTAATGATAATATTCATATAAATACTATATAAAACAATGGAGGTTAGTTATGAAATTATTAATTGAAGCATTTGTTAAATATATATTAGGTTTAATACTAGTGTCCATTCTTTTATTTCTACCTGCAGGAACTTTAAAATGGAATAATGCTTTAGTATTTTTAGCTGTATTATTTATTCCTATGTTTATTGCAGGAATTGTAATGT
>CADBMV010000129.1 GCA_902795865.1 uncultured Erysipelotrichaceae bacterium
GTTCTTGATCTACTTTATCAATACCAAACGCTAAAGCAGCAGCAGTAGGTTCATTGATAATTCTTTCTACTTCAAAACCGGCAATCTTACCAGCGTCTTTAGTTGCTTGTCTTTGAGCATCGTTAAAGTATGCTGGAACAGTAATAACAGCCTTATCAACTTTTTCTCCTAAGTAATCTTCTGCATATTTTTTCATATATTGTAAGATCATTGCTGAAATCTCTTGTGGAGTATAATCCTTACCATTTACATGAACTTTTTCAGAAGAACCCATCAATCTTTTTATTGATGAAACAGAATCCTTATTTGTAACGACTTGTCTTTTTGCAGCATCACCAACAACTATTTCACCATCTTTAAAAGCAACCACTGAAGGTGTAGTTCTATTTCCTTCAGGATTAGTAATAACTTTAGCTTCTTTTCCTTCCATTACTGATACACATGAATTTGTTGTACCTAAATCAATTCCAATAATTTTACTCATTTTCAAAATCCTCCTTATTCACTTACTTTAACCATTGCTGGTCTTAAAATTCTATCTTTTAATACATAACCTTTTTGTAAAACTTCTATAACTAAACCTGATTCCACACCCTCTTTTTTCTCTTGCATAATTGCTTGGGCTGTATTAGGATCAAATGGTTTATTTAAACAATCTATTTCTTCAACGCCTTCATTTTTTAATGCTACAATCAATTGATCATATATCATCTGTATTCCTTTTTTAAATCCTTCATCAGCTTCTTGCACTTCATTTTGTAAAGCTCTTTCTAGATTATCAATAACTGGTAATACTTCTTTTGCAAAGCTTTGAATACGATATTTTCTAGTTTGCTCAGCTTCAGCCATCAATCTTTTTTTAAGATTTTCTGTGTCAGCATAAGCTCTTGCATAATCATTTTTTAATTGATCAATTTGTTTTTGAAGTAATTCAACCTCACTTTCTTCATTGATATCTTCAACTATTTCTTCTATATCGTTTTCTTCTGTTTGTTTTACTTCATCTTCAACTTTATTATTCTTATCTTTTTTTGCCATAATCTTCCTTTCTAGTTGAACATATCTTCAATAGCTTTAGATATAAAATCTAATAAATTTACAACTCTTGAATATTCCATTCTCCTTGGTCCAACAACCATTAACCTTGCATTGTCGTTAGGATTATTTGATATTTTTATTTCACTAGAAACAATCGCAATATCATCTTTCCAAACTAACTCAGTTCCTTTAGGAGTAACTGCCATAACATCACCACTTCCTGTTTGTTTATCAACCAAAGATCTAAATAGTTTTGAATCATCAAAGAATTTTGTTAATTCTTTTAGTTTTTCAACATCAGCATATTCTGGTTGATACATCATATTTGTAGTTCCATCAAAATATAATGTTTCAGATGCAAACTTTACAAATGCTCCAGCAAATGCGTTATATAACATCTCAAATCTTTGGATGGACTTAGTTAGAATTGGTTTTAATGATTCTAACTTTTCAGGCAATTCATAGATTAGAGTTCCTTTTAATCTATCATTTAGAATATCTGTACAAGTTTGTATATCTTCTATTGTCACTTCATCTTGGAAATTAAATGTTTTATTTTGAGTGTGTCCTGTATTTGTTATAAATACACACACAGCAGTTTTTGGATCTATCTGGAAAACCTTAATATGTTCTAAAGTTTGATTTTTAGCATCTGGCCCTAACATACCTGAAGCTAAATTAGTCATTTCTGATACAATCTTACAAGAATGTTTAATTGCATCTTCAATATTAGCTGAACGTTTATCGAAGATATTAGCTAGAGCATATTTAACTTCTTCATCAATATCTTTTTTTAATAGATGTTCACAATAATATTGATAACCTTTATTAGAAGGAATTCTTCCTGCAGAAGTATGTGGTTTTTCTAAATAACCCATTGCCTCAAGTGCTGCCATATCATTTCTTATAGTAGCGCTTGAATATGGTAAGCCATATTTATCAACAAGCGTTTTTGATCCAACTGGTTCAGCTGTTGCTACAAATTCATCAACAATAGTTCTTAAGATTTCGACCATTCTTTGTGTCATTGCCATATAGCCACCTCCTTTAGCACTCTACTATTTCTATTGCTAATATACACCATATTTTTAGCACTGTCAATAACAAAGTGCTAAATTTTTTCAAGACTAAAAATTCCTTTATATAACCGAACAAAAAAATAATTCTTCCTATATAAAAACGCTATTTTATAGCGCTTTTATCAATATTAAACAATTATTTATAAAGCTTTTTACTGACTTCAGAAATAATACTTGAAGGAATGTAATTGTCTATCTTTCCTCCAAATGAAGCAATTTCTTTTGCAATAGATGATGATAAGAATGATAGTTCAGGCTTAGCCACAAAAAATACTGTCTCAATATTTGGATTTAAATCCATGTTTGCTGTAGCTAGAGCCAATTCCGATTCATAATCTGATACCGCTCTGATACCCCTAACTATAACCTTACAGTTATTCTTTTTAGCAACATCAATAGTTAAGCCTTCTCCTGCAATAACTTCGATATTTTTAATATTCTTGACACATTTTTTTATCATCTTAATTCTTTCTTGTTTAGTGAATGTGCAAGATTTATTTTTATTTTCCATAATTGCTACTATGAGCTTATCATACGTCTTAGCTGCTCTTTTAATCACATCTAAGTGTCCAATTGTAATAGGATCAAACGTTCCAGGATAAATAGCTTTAATCATTTCAATCTCCATTTCTATAATATAAAATCTTATTTATGCCATATGTTTTTTCTTTATACAATGAATAATTTAAATAATTATTCAATAATTCTGTTTCTTTTTTTACTTCTAATATTATTATACCCTTAATATTCAAAACATCATTTTTATTGATGTAATAAAAGATTTCTTCGTAAGCTTTAAAATCATAAGGTGGATCCAAATAAATGTAATCAAATTTTCTTCCACTAATTCTTCTTAAACACTCTTGATAATCAAGATTATAAACCTCTCTTATTTCATGTATCTTATCCAAATTAGTATTAATTATTTTTACTGCTTTTATATTCGAATCATTAAATACAACATCTTTTGCCCCTCTAGATAGTGCTTCTAATCCAATTGATCCTGATCCTGCAAACAAATCTAAAAAAGTATCATCTGAGTTAATACTGATGGTAGAAAAAACAGCTTCTTTTACCATATCTCTAGTTGGTCTAGTAATATCTTCACCTTCTAGAGTTTTGATTGGAGTTCTTTTATACTTGCCCGATATTATTCTCATTTTCTAATTTAAGATTTCTTTCAATTTCACTTTGTGCTAAACCTAAAGAAGCTAAGGAAGCCATTAAAGATGATCCACCTGAAGATATCATCAATAGTGGAACACCAGTTAATGGTACTAATCCTGAAACACCTCCAACATTTAAAATAAAGTGAACTGCAAAATAAACAAACACTCCTAAAGTAACTATTTTAGTAGATAAATATTTAGTTTTTAAAGACATTGATATTAATGGATATAACATCATTCCATAAACAAATATAAATAAAACAAATCCTACAATTCCTAATTCTTCAACAATTACTGGAAGAATAAAGTCGTTGGATGGATTTGGGAAGTTCATATATTTATGAATTGAATTTCCATAACCTAGTCCAAATATGCCTCCATTAGCAAAACTAACTAAAGACATAATTAAATGATAACCATTATCGTATTGATATAAGAATGGATCTGCAGCTGCTAGGAATCTACCAATCATATAATTATCTGAATGAGCTTTTAAAAATTCTGTGAAAGGATCAGATAATAATACAGCCATACCTGCAAGAGCTACAAATATTAGTAAAGTCATATATCTTTGGTATTTTCTAATTTGTGGATAGTTTGGTATTAGCATCATGCAATAACAAATCACAAACAAAACAATACCAGAGCCAAAGTCATGTTGAATAAAAACTATTACAAAAAAGTATAATAAAGTGCATAATCCAAAGGTTAAAAAACTATTGATATTTTTATCTTTTCGATCAACTCCAAATAGTTTTGCGCCATAACCTATCATAAATACTTTCGCAAATTCGGAAGGTTGTAAAGTTACACCTCCACCAATCTGTATCCAAGCATAAGCACCATTGATTTGACCAAATGCTCTACACAATATCAACAGAAATAGTATTCCTAGATATCCTGCATAGAATAAAAACATTCTAAGACGATACACTCTCATTTTTAGCAATACATAATAGGCAATCAAACCTACAACCACAAATATGAATTGTTTAATAATAACTGATGTTAAATATGAAGCATCACCGGCACTTTCACCCATTTCAGCTGAAGCAATCATGAGTGAACCAAAAATAACCAGAATGATTGCTGATACGCTTATTCTTTTATCACCTGAAAAGAATGAAAACCTTCTTGCCATAAAATAATTCTAGCACATCATTTGTGGTATTATAATAATGTTATGTTAATTAATAATGAGACAATCATTAAAGATGATAATGAATTAATAAGACAAAAATCAAAAGATGTTGAATTACCAATAAATGATGATGATCGTCAACTTCTTTTAGATATGCTTAAATATGTTGATAATTCTACAATTGAAGAAATAGCTGAAAAAGAGAATCTTAGACCTGCAGTTGGTATTAGTGCTATTCAATTAGGAATTCCTAAAAAAATGACAGCTATTATTTTAAAAGATGAGGAAGGCAATAAAGTTTGCGAATATGCTTTGGTTAATCCAAAGATTATTTCTAATTCTGTAGAAAAAGCATGTTTAGCAAATGGTGAAGGATGTTTATCTGTAGTAAATGAACATGAAGGATATGTTTATAGAAGTGCTAGAGTTAAAGTTAAAGCTTATGATATCTTACAAGAAAAAGAAATCATCATAAAAGCTGATGGTTATTTAGCTATCGTATTACAACATGAATTAGATCATTTTAAAGGTGTGCTTTTTTATGATCATATAAATAAAACTAATCCTTATTATCGACAAGATAATGCTTTAATGATTGATTAAATAAAAAAAATACTTTAAAATATTTTTAGGTTAATTTTTAAATATAATCTACAATTAATGGAGGTTAAATGAATATTTTATCACGTTATTATAATCCTTCTGAAAATTCTTCAACACGTTCTTATTCTGGAGCAAACTATAATCCCACTAAAGATACTTTAGTATATGCTTTAGGTGGACTTGGTGAAGTTGGTAAAAATATGTATTGTTTTGAGCACGATGATGAGATTATCGTCATTGATGCTGGAGTTAAATTTCCTGATGATGAATTATTAGGTGTTGATTATGTAATACCTGATTATACATATTTAATTAAGAATAAAGAAAAAATAAAAGCTTTAATTATTACTCATGGACATGAAGATCATATTGGTGGTATACCCTTCTTTTTATTAGTATGCCCAGTTAAAAATATTTATGCTCCAAGATTTGCCAAAGCTTTAATTGAAAAGAAACTTCAAGAAAGAAGAAAAC
>CADBMV010000130.1 GCA_902795865.1 uncultured Erysipelotrichaceae bacterium
AAGAAATATGAAGATTATGATTTAAGATCTAAGATATATGCATATTTATTAAATAAGGGTTTTAAATCAGATGATATAAATAAAGTCATGGAGGTTTGATATGGCAAAACAAGTTAAAGATTTTAATGAAGGAGAAAGAATTGAAACTAATTTATTGATCAGTTCTTTAACAAGAGGTACAACTAATTCTGGTTCACCATATTTAAATTTAGTATTACAAGATTCTTCTAAATCTATTGATGCAAAGTTATGGGATGTTAAACCTGAACTAGAAAAACAAATTGAAGTAGGTAAGGTTTATAATTTTGATATTGAAATAATTAAATATAAAAATAATCTACAAGCTAAAGTATTAAGAGTTTTGCCATTACCTCAAGCTGATATTAATATGGAAGAATTTGTATTTAAATCTCCAGTATCCAAAGATGATTTAAAATCTTCAATCCAAGAAGGTATAAATCAAATTAATAATCAGAATATTGCCCAAATAGTTTCTAGTGTATTAAATTATTATGCAAATGATTTTTATGAATATCCTGCTGCAGCTAAGATTCATCATAATTTTATTGGTGGTTTAGCCACACATACTACAGGTATGCTTAAAATTGGTTTAGCATTATGTGAAATATATCCATCTATTGATAAAGACTATTTATTAGCTGGTATCATTATTCATGACTTAGGTAAGATTGAAGAATTATCTTCTCCTGTAGTAACTGAATATACAACAGAAGGTAAATTATTAGGCCATATATCTATCATGGATGCAAGATTATTACAAATAGGTAAACAATTAAATCTTCAAGATAGTGAAGAATTAATGATCCTAAGACATTTAGTATTATCACATCATGGACAATACGAATTTGGCTCTCCTGTAAGACCAGAAGCATTAGAAGCTGAATTATTAAATTTAATAGATAATATTGATGCAAGAATAAATACTATAAATAAGGCATTAGATGAAGTAAATAAAGGTGAATTTACACAAAAAGTATTTGCTTTAGATAATAGAGTTTTTTATAAACATAAGTAAAATTCTTGTTTTAGCAATGTTTATTGGTCTTATGTCTAGTTCTATTCATAAGATACAAGCTGTACTAGGATACTCAGTTAATATTGAACAAAATATTACAAAAGGTGTAGTTACTGCTGATAAAACCTAAGTTATTGCAGAAAGAGAAAAAGTAACCTTAACTGTTACAGCATATTATGATTATATTTTTAAATCAATTAGTGTAACAACTGAACCAAATGAAACAACTAAAACTGAAACAATAAAAACAATAGAAACAACAGAAATTGTTAAAAGAAAAAACACATACTTTTATAATTCCTGATTCTGATGTAAATATTACTGCTGAATTTGAAAAAGTTCTATTGATGTTTTAATTGATGTAGGCAAAGGACATGAAAGTTTATTTACAGAAGAAGGTCTTGATGAAGATGCTATAAGCCAAACAATTACAGCTAAAAGCATTGGTAGTGAAGAAGTACAGTTTATAATGGCTGGATTCTTAAATGCTGAAGGTGTAGATTATTTCACTTTGATTGTTGGTAATATGCAAGCAACCATAGCTCCTAAAACAAGTTTAGAACCTGGTGTATATGAAGCTACTTTAGAAATAAGTGATTTTTATGATCGATACTTACCAATTAAAGTTCCAGTAAGATTTAAAGCAACTGAAAAAGTGTTGAATATTCTAATACTGCTGGTGAAAACCAAACATGAGTAAAAGGTTCTAAAAAAGATGCTATATTTACATTTAAACGTAATATAGATGATGATAAAACAATCAAACAATTTGCAGGTGTTCTAGTAGATGATATTGAATTAATAGCAGAAGAAGATTATTCATATAGTAAAGGTTCTGTAATAATTAATCTTAAAACTTCTTATTTAGAAACTCTTCCAGTAGGTGAACATACATTAACTGTAAGATTTAATGATGGAAATGATGTAACAACTAAATTCTCAATTAGTAATCCTGTTCCAGCATATGTTGCGCCTAAAACAGGTATAGAGAATAATATAGTAATCAATAGTGAATTAATTTCATTATTAACTGTTGCTTTTGCAGTTATTTCTAAAAAGGATTCTTTCAAAAAATAGATAATAATCATTAATCAAATATTACTTAACACATAAGCCCCTCTTGAAATATATATATATATATATATATATAATTGAACTCAGGAGAGGTTTTTGTTAGGTGAGTTCATGAGATGGATTAAACATTTTTTTATTTTCTTACTTATTACATTAATAATTAATAGTTTTTTCTGTGATTTTATTAAAGCTGATGATGAAAAAGAAACTTTAGAGATAAATTTTATAAGCAATGTAGATTTAGATAGTGTAATTTTATTTGTTGAAGTAGAGAAATTCGAAGGAGAATCATATAATCCAGAAGGAAATTTTGAAGTTCCTGAGAATTTTGAAACTAACGCTGATGCAGATTACTCTTCTATTGGAATATATACTAGCAATCCTATCGAAAAAGGAAATGAATATACTTTTAAGATAAATAATTTAAATAGAAGTCAAGCTTTTAATTTATATTTACATTATTCTGAAAATTTAAGTTCAACTATAAAATACTTATGTCCAGGTGGAAGAGTTAAAACAAAAATATCTACAACTGATTCAAATAATATAGCTTGTACAATACACGATAGTTCAAATCCTATAAGTGTTACTGATCCATCAATGATAAATAAAATATTTATAACAATTGATGAAATACCAGATGTGCAATATACTCTACCTTTGATAGTTCAATCTGAACATTTAAAAGGTGCGATTGCTCAATCTTGTTCACAATCTGGCCCTATAATAAATAATACTATATTGGAATACGCCACTGATTTAGAAGAATTAAAAAATTATACCAGCGATTATCCTAATCCTAATATATATATTGGAAAATACGAAATGATGTTTTCTGATTCAAAAAAGAAACAAGATAATAAACCAATAATTGAATATAAAGGTGACAATGTTGAACATTGGACTGAGGGATTTACAGATATTTTTAGATCAAGAATCACTACTGTTGTTCCAATTCCACTAGATAAATTTGAGCCTGGAGTTGTTAATACTTTTTATGTTAGAAATTATATTGATCGTTATGTTTCTTTACATAAATCCATATATTGGAAAGTTGAATTTGAATTAGATAATGATTTAAATTTGATTAGTAGTAAAATATTCAAGATTATAGATGAAAACGGTAATGATATTAATGAGCAAGTCAACAATATCGAAGTATTCAATTATGATGATCGTAAAGCATCGCTAAATATAAAGAATTTTGCTTCATCTGATAAAGAAGATCCGTTTAATTATGAAATAAAAATTAATACTCCTAATAATATATCATTAGATTTTCCAGTTTACTTCTATGGCAATGATGATAGTAATAATGAGACAAGTTTTAATTCTGATAATACATATAGTTTTATTTTAAAACATGGTGAAGAGATTTCGATTTATAATATACCAATTGGTTCTAAATATACGATAAAACAAATTAAAAAAGAACAATATACAACTACTGTTGCGACTGAATATAATTCAAAAGACTATATTAAAATAGATCTTAGTGAAGATAACACTCATTATATTGCAGATAATATTCAATTGGAATTAGATACTATTTATAAACAAGTTGATGAATTCAGTACAAATACTCCAGCAACCGAGCCTTGTCATCCACCTGTAGTCCCTGGTGGAGGACCTATACCTATTAATTTTGGAATAAATTGGTCTAATAGAACTGAAAATGACTTAACATTAAGAATTGAAAAATATACTCAATATCCTGCACAAATGTATGAAGATTATTTAGCGAACGCTACTTTAAAAGGTGCACAATTTACACTAATAGGTTCAGATGGAATGCAAGTAGTTGAAGAAACTGATGAAAATGGTATTGCTACATTTACTGGACTTGACGAGTCTCAATCATACATTATAAGAGAAACAAAAGCTCCTAATGGTTATTATCCTTTAGGTAATTTAATTTTTACTTATACTGGTAGTCATTATTCTTCATCGAATTGGTTATATAGACAAAAACAAGGGCAATTTAAAGATTATGTGGAATGGTATTATTGGGATAAAGACAATCATATATATACAATGCAAGTTCCTGAGGAAGTATCGTTTGTTATTCTTGAAGTTGCTAAATATGGATTGTTAGATAATGACAAATATAACGAGCCTTTATTTCAAATTAAAAACTTTACATTTAAACCTGATACAAACCAATCTGAAGAAGTTGCATATAGAGATTTCTGGTGGCCAAGAAGTTATTTTGAACCTTTAGAAGGTGTAGAATTTTTAATGACTCTTGATACTGATCCAGATAATCCGATGTATAGATATCACGCGATAACTGATGAAGAAGGTGGAGCAGTATTCGAAAGAGAATTAGATCTACAACCTTATGAAGAATATTCGCCATGGCGAAAATATGCTATTTATTATGGAGAATATACCATTAAAGAAATCAATACTCCAGAAGGTTATAGATCAATGGAAGATCAACATGTTGAAATTAAAGCTCCAGAAAATGGCAGAGTTTTATATGATCCTGATTTTGATATAGATAGATTAGCGAGTGTTATGAAGGTTGTTAATGAAAAAAGGACAGGTGATTTAATAATTTCTAAACAAGTAAGTGGTGAAAATGCTGATGAAAATAAAGAATTTACATTTACAATTAATCTAAAAGACGAAGAAAATAATCCAATTACAACAAAATTTAAATATGAAGGATCTAAAACTGGTCTAATTTCATCTGGCGATTCTATTACTTTAAAGCATAACGAATCAATTACTATTAAATACTTGCCTGAAAATACTAAATATGAAGTTATTGAAGAATCTGTAGGAAAATATACAACAACTGTAAATAATAACAATTCCAATAGCATAGAAGGAGTAATAGTTGATAAAGAAAATAAGGAAATAAAGTATGTTAATACTATAATTCCTGAAAAACCTACAGAACCTGAAAAACCTACAGAACCTGAAAAACCAGTTGAAGAAAAACCTAAAGATCCACCAAAAACACCTGAATACAATATTCCTAAAACTGGTGTATAAAAATAAGCAAAAACCCTTGATTTAAGGGTTTTTATTATTGTAAAATAGATGAGCGTGGTAGAAGTGCAACTACTTCATTAATCCCACACCATAAGGAGGAAAAATATGGCAAAAAAAGTTGCTAAAGTTTGTAAATTAAACTTTGAAGCTGGTCAAGCTAAACCTGGTCCAGCTCTTGCTTCTGCTGGTATTAATATGCCACAGTTCTGCACTCAGTTTAATGATGCAACAAAAGATCGTCATGGTGATATCGTTCCTGTTATCATCACTGCTTAC
>CADBMV010000131.1 GCA_902795865.1 uncultured Erysipelotrichaceae bacterium
AAGAATACAAAGAATAATGTCAGCTAATAATCTTTTAGGTAAACAACCTAAGAATAAGTATCATTCCTATAAAGGTGACAATGGTGAATATAAAGAAAATCTCTTATTACATAAAGAAATAAATACTCAAACAAATAAAACAGAATACATAAGAGATTTCTCTACTACTAAACCTAATGAGAAATGGGTAACAGATGTATCTGAATTCAAAGCTCCAGGAGGCAAACTATATCTATCACCAATAATGGATATACATGATGGTTCAATTATCGCTTATGATATCTCTATTCATCCAGACTTTGATCAAACCAAAAGAATGATAGATAAAGCATTTAAAGATAATCCCAATCTAGAAGGACTGATATTCCATTCTGATCAAGGATGGCAATATCAACACAAGACATATATGAAATGGTTAAAAGATAAAGGCATTATTCAGTCTTTTTCAAGGAAAGGTAACTGTATGGATAATTCCTTAATGGAGAACTTCTTTGGGATTATGAAGAATGAAATGTATTATGGATACGAATATAAATCATTAGAAGAGTTAAGAAAAGCAATGGAAGGATACATTACTTACTACAATACAGAAAGAATAAACATTAAAAGAAAAGGACTATCGCCTTTACAATTTAGACAACAATCCTTATCTCAATTACAATTAAATTACTAAGTCCAACTTTGTGGGGTCACCACAATCTGAACTTTTTAAATGGTGCACCAAGTGAGACTTGAACTCACACGAGTTTCCTCACACGCCCCTCAAACGTGCGCGTATACCGATTCCGCCATTGGTGCATATTTATATTATAGAATAATTATAATTATTGATAAAATATTATTATAGAGGAGATAAATTATATGAGTTCATTTAAAGATTTGAGAATTGTTGATAACTTTTATCAAACTTCTGCTTTTTACCCAATGCCTACAGTATGTATTTCTACTGTAAATCCTGATGGTTCCTTAAATATAGGATCCTATTCTTTAGTATTTCCATATTATATTGCTGGAAAAGAAAGATATGCAATGTTATTAGAATGTCGAAATACCTCTAATACTTGTCAAAACATACTAAGAACACATAAATGTGCTTTAAACTTTATTCCTGATGATAAAAAATATTTTAAAGAAGCTGTTAGATTAGGTTTTCCTGGACCAAGTGAAGAGAAAATGAAAGAACCATTATTATTCACTATGGAAGATGGTCAAGCAGATCCTAGTGATCCTAATAGACCTAAAGTAATAGCTGAGTCTTTTCAAGTTATGGAATGTTCATGGGACTATGATTTAGAAGATGCAGGAAAATTTAAAGTTGAAGATATCGATGATGGTCATCCTGGACCATATAATAATTTTAATGGTATTACATCTAAATATGGTGCACATTTTATATTAAATATCGATAAGATTTTAATGAAACAAAGATATTATGATGCTATTGTAAATGGCGTAAATAAAAATGATTTTCCTAATGTTCCAGTTGATTATGGATATCGTGATTCTACTAATTTCTGGTATACAAAATTCCCTAGATTATCTAAGCCTATTGCTGAACCTATTCCAGCTGCAAAGGAAGTTGATTTAGGTTCTATAAGATATGCAGCAGATAGATGTGATCCTAATATTAAATTCACTGATGAAGCATTGATGAATTTTGTAAAGGTTCCTCGTCCATTCTTAAAAACTGTTTTAAATGGTTGTATTGCTTGGGCTAAAGAAAATGGTGTAAGTGAAATCACGAATGAACATGTAAAAATAATTAATGATAAAAGAAAAGCAGAAAAAGAAAAGAAATAATGAAAGTTCTAGTTTTTGATGTAGGTGGTACAGAAATAAAGTATTCCTTAATGGATGAAGATCTTAATGATTATGATAGTGGCTATGTAGATACTCCGCTAGATAGTTTTGAATCTTTTTCAGATTTAATCTATAAAATATATGAACCACATAAAAATGAAGCTGATGGTATTGCGATGTCTTTACCAGGATTTATTGATACTAAAAAAGGAAGATGTAATGGTGGTGGAAATTTAAGGTATAACCATGGTACAGATGTAGGTCCTTTATTATCTAAAAAATGCGGTTGCAAGGTTGTTTTAGAAAATGATGGTAAGGCTGCAGCAAAGGCAGAACATACAAGAGGTGTCTTACAAGGTTGTAATAATGCGGCAGTATTTATCATTGGTACAGGAGTTGGTGGTGGCCTAATAATCGATGGAAAGATTATTAAGGGAAGACATTTTACTGCAGGAGAATATTCTTATATCAATACTAATCAAAATGATTTCTTTGCTGATAATAGTTTTGTTGCAGGCTCTTGTTCCACAAGATCTTTATTAATGGCTTATCAATCAAAAACTAATAGTTCGCAAATACTTACTGGAAGACAATTCTTTGAAATATTAGAAAATGATGAAATAGCTAAAGAAGTATTTAATGATTTTTGTAGGAATATAGCTATTCAAATATACAATCTATATTGGTTATTAGATTTAGAAAAGATTGCAATTGGTGGAGGTATTTCTAGACAAGAAATATTAATAGAGACTATAAATAAAGAATTTAATAAGTTATTAGATGAAACACCTTTATCACAATTTATGCCTAAAATGGAATTAGAGATATTAAGAGCTAAGTTTGCTAATGAGGCAAATCAAATTGGAGCTCTAATGACATATTTAGAAAATTAGAAAATCGAGTTTACTCGATTTTTTATATACAAATAATGATATATTAGATAGTGATGAAAAACTTAAGAAAAAGTGTAGATATGCTTAATGGCGATCTATACTCCAATATCTTTATATTCGCATTACCTGTAATGGCTTCAGGAATTATTCAATTATTGTTTAATGCGATAGATATGATAGTTGTTGGTAAGTTTTCTGGTAGTACTTCAATGGCAGCTGTTAGTTCTACTAGTTCTTTAATTAATTTAGTAACAAACTTATTCATTGGTTTATCTGTAGGCTCAAGTGTTGCAGTAGCTAAAAGAATAGGTACAAATAATTATGATGCTGTACAAAAAGCTGTTCATACCGCTATGGAAATAGCTTTTATTGCAGGTACATTTATTACAATAATTGGTATTGTTTTTTCTAAAACATTTTTAATCTGGATGAAATCTCCTGAAGATGTTATTGATTTATCAACATTATATTTAAGAATATATTTTACAGGTATGCTTGCAACATTTGTATATAACTTCGCAAGTGGTATCTTACGTGCAAAAGGTGATACTAAAAGACCATTATTTGCTTTAACTGTTGCAGGAGCATTAAATGCTTTATTAAATTTATTCTTTGTTGTTGTATTAAAGATGGATGTTGCTGGAGTTGGCCTTGCAAGCTCAATTTCTTCATATGTTTCCGCAATTATAGTTGTAGTGGTATTGATGGCTGATCCAGGAATAGTTAGATTTGATATTAAACATATGTATATAGATAAAGAAGCTTTAATTGATATTGTTAAGGTTGGAATACCTGCAGGAATTCAATCAACTGTTTTTTCTTTAAGTAATGTCGTAATCCAATCATCAGTTAATGAATTTGGCAGTATCGTTATGGCTGGCAATGGTGCCGCAAGCTCTATTGCTAACTTTGTATATAACGCTATGAATGCTTTCTATCAAACTTGTTTAACCTTTACTAGTCAAAATATTGGTGCAGGAAATATTATAAGAGTTAAAAAGATTATTATAATCTGTTTATTATATGTAAGTATTGTGGGTATAGTATTTGGTAATTTAGTTTATATATTTGGTGATCCATTATTAGGTATTTATTCAGATGATCTTGAAGTTATTGCTTCAGGTAAAGTTAAACTACTATATATGTGTGTTCCATATTTTATATGTGGAATCATGGATGTTTTTGTGGGGTCTTTAAGAGGTATGGGCTCATCAATATTTCCAATGATAGTATCATTGACTGGTGCTTGTGCATTTAGACTTTTGTGGGTTGCCACATACTTTAAAACACATCATAGTATCGATGTCTTATATCTTTCTTATCCAATTAGCTGGATTATTACAGCTTCAATCCATTTTTTAACATTTTTAGTTGTCTACAACCGCATCAAGAAGAAAAGTATGCATACTACTTAAAAATAGCGATTTTATCGCTATTTTTGGTGCACCAAACAGGACTTGAACCTGCACGAGTTTCCTCATATGAATCTGAATCATACGCGTATACCAATTTCGCCATTGGTGCATATAAATATTCTAATACAAAATACTTGAATCTGCTTTCTAATATTATTAAAATAATTAGGTATGGAATTTAGAAAAATTATTAACGTGGCAGTTATTGCCCATGTCGATGCGGGAAAATCTACACTTGTAGATGCTTTTTTAGCGCAATCTCATGTTTTTTCAGATCATGAAGAAGTAGTTGCTCAAGTTATGGATTCTAATGATTTAGAAAGAGAAAGAGGTATTACAATCTATTCTAAGAATTGTTCTATCAACTATCAGGACTATAAGATTAATATTGTTGATACTCCAGGACATGCTGATTTTTCTAGTGAGGTTGAAAGAATTATTAAAACTGTTGATACAGTTATCTTGTTAGTAGATTCATCTGAAGGACCTATGCCACAAACTAGATTCGTTTTAAAGAAATCATTAGAGGCAGGTCTAAAACCTATATTATTAATTAATAAGATTGATAAAAAAGATGCTAGAATCAATGAAGTTATTGATGAAGTATATGATTTATTCTTAGATTTAAGTGCTAATGATGATCAATTAGATTTCCCAATACTATATGGTATCGCAAGAAATGGCATTGTTAGATATAATCCAGCTGATTCTAATAATGATATTAATCCTCTATTTGAAACAATAGTAAGCCATGTTGAGGCATATCCTAATTTAATGGATGAACCTTTACAAATGCAAGTTAGTGCTTTAGCTTATGATGATTATATAGGAAGAATTGGAGTAGGTAGAGTTTATTCAGGTACTATTAAACAAAATGAAATGATTACTGTCTGCAACAATAACAACAAAAACGAAACAAGAAAGATAGCTAATCTATATAATTACCAAGGTCTAAAAAGAACTGCGATATCTGAAGCACAATGTGGTGACATTGTAATGATTTCAGGTATTGAAAATATTGAAATAGGTGATACTATTTGTCCTCAAGGAGTTAATAATCCTTTACCACAAATTGAAATTGAAGAGCCTACTTTAAGTATGAACTTCATGGTTAATACATCACCATTTCAAGGTAAATCAGGAAAATATGTAACTAGTAGAAATATTAAAGAAAGATTAGAAAAAGAATTAGAAGTAAATGTCGGCTTAAAAGTTGAAAATACTGATTCTACTGATACTTTTAAAGTTTCTGGTAGAGGTGAACTACACTTATCTATATTATTAGAAAATATGCGTAGAGAAGGCTATGAAATAGCTGTAAGTAAACCTGAAGTAATCTTTAAGAAAATAGATGGTAAATTAAATGAACCTATTGAAGAAGTTATATGTTCAGTTCCTAATGAATACTCAGGTTCAGTAATAAATAAGTTAAATCTTAGAAAAGGACAAATGATAGATATTCAAGATGAAGGTTCATATACAAAATTAATCTATCATGTATCTACTAGAGGATTATTAGGATATCGTTCTGAATTTATTAATGATACAAAGGGTGAAGGAGTAATGGTCAGAAAATTCATTGCTTATGAACCATTTGTAGGAGAAATACCTCAAAGAAGCAATGGTGCCTTAATATCAATGGCTTCAGGTAAAGCAATGACTTATGCATTGTGGAATCTTCAAGAAAGAGGACAACTATTTGTAACACCACAAACTGAAGTATATGAAGGAATGATTGTGGGAGTATCATCTAAAAACCAGGATATTGAAGTTAATCCTACAGTTAATAAAAAGATGACTGCAATTAGATCTACAGGTTCAGATGAAGCAATGAAACTAGTTCCCGCAAGAACTTTCTCACTAGAAGAAGCTTTAGAGTTTATCAATGATGATGAACTTGTGGAAATAACTCCAGATGCAATAAGATTAAGAAAGAAGTACTTAACTAATCTAGATCGCAGAAAACATATGCGTGAAGTTAAAAAAGAGAATAAAGATTAAAGCCTTTAAAATAAGGCTTTTCTTATGCATGTTATTATTTAGATATGCTAGAAATGAAATATAAAACAAAAAAAGATATCGAGATACAACTGCATGATTTTAGAATTCTTTTCGCCTATCATTCAAATAAAATTGAGAATAATAATACAAATTATGATGATGTTTATGAAATATTTGAAAACGATAAGGTTATTGATTACACAGGTGATTTAAGAACATTATTTGAAATACAAAATCAGAAAGAATGTTATGAATATCTATTAAACAATATTATTAAAAAAGAAAAAATATCTATACCATTAATAAAAAAGGTTCATGAACTACTTACAAAAGGCACATATGATGAAACAAGATACCACAAAGGTGAAAGACCAGGTGAATTTAAAAAGAATGACTATATAGTTGGAATAAGAGAAGTTGGATCAAGTAGTGAAAATGTTGAAAAAGATTTAAGTGAACTAATAGATGAAATTAATGAAACTGATTCTACTGATTTTCTAACAATCGTTTCTTATTTTCATGCACGTTTTGAAAATATTCATCCATTTGCGGATGGCAATGGAAGAGTTGGCAGGACCTTAATGAATTATTATTTAATGATCAATAATATTAAACCACTAATAATCTATGATGAAGATAAAAGAAAATACTATAACTGTTTAAATACTTATAATGAAAATGAAGATATTGAACCTTTAAAGAAATTTATTGTTTATTCTCAAGATAAAACATGGTCTACCAAAAATAAGACTATGCAAAAACTCAAAGCATTTTTATAAGCTTTTTATTATGAAAAAAAGTTGATTTAAAGTAAAATAGATTTGTGGAAATTATTGTTACTTTAAGAAAAAAAGAATTATTAGAAAAAGTATTACCAGTTGTTGATGGAGTTATAGTTGGTAAAGATTTTACTAGTAGTTATCATTTATCATTAGATGATATCAGTTATGTAAATAAATATTGTAAAGACAACAATAAGAAAGTTTATATAGTTTTAGATAATTTTATTAATGAAGAAGAATTAAACTCTTTAAAAGAGTATTTTAATTTTATTAAAGAATTAAATGTTGATGGTATATACTTCCATGATTTAGGAATAATGGATATTGCTAAAAATTATGGTTTGTTTAATAAATTGATTTATGATGGCAAAACAGTTTTATGTAATAGTTTGGATACTACTTTTATTCTTAATAAAGGTATTGATTCTGTAGTTTTATCTAGAGAAATAACTTTAAAAGAGATTAAAGATATTATTCATTGTAATGCTGGTAAGGTAGACTTACAGATTTTTGGTCATTTAAGAATGTCTTATTCTAAAAGAAAGTTTTTAAAGAATTATTTTAATGAAATAAACAAAGAATATGATTATTTAAATAAAGAAACTTTATATTTAGTTGAAGAAAAAAGAGATTACAAGATGCCTATTGTAGAAGATGGCAATGGTACTTATATTTATACTGATTATGTATTAGAGATGTTTAATGAGATATGTGATTTAAAAACATATCTAAAAAGAGGTATTGTGGATACTTTGTTTATTGAGAATGATTCTTTAATTGTGGAAGTATGTAGAGATTATCGTAGAATTTCTCAAGCAAATAAAAACTTTATTATAGAAAATATTCATCATAACTATAAATATGATTATTCATCAGGATATTTATATCAAAGGACAAATATTGTTAAGAATGAACAAGATTGAATTATTAGCACCCGCAAAAGATCTTAATAAAGCTAAGATTGCGATTATGTATGGAGCAGACGCTGTTTATGTAGGCGGAAAGTTTTATTCACTTCGCTCACGCGCATCAAACTTTGATTTAGACGATTTAAAACAATTAGTAGATTTTGCTAAGCCATATGGGGCTAGAATATTTGTAACTGTTAATATTGTGTTTCATGATGATGATTATTTTGGTATAAGAGAGTATTTAAAATATTTAGAAAGCATTGGTGTTAGTGCTGTAATTGTATCTTCTATGGCTTTAATTCCAATTATTAAGAAAGAAACTCCTAAACTAGAATGTCATATTTCTACACAACTTTCATCTATGAATTCTAGTGCTGTAAATACTTTAAAAGAATTTGGTGCTGATAGAATTGTGCTTGCTAGAGAAGCAGGAATGGATGAAATTGAAAAGATTTCTTCACAAACAAATGTACCTTTAGAAGTATTTATTCATGGTGGCATGTGTTCTAATTATTCTGGTAGATGTGTTTTATCAAACAGAATGACTCTAAGGGATGCAAATAGAGGAGGATGTGCTCATTCTTGTAGATGGAAATATCATCTATTTGATAGTGATGAAATTATTTCTAATCCTAATTGTTTAATGTCCATGTCATCAAAAGATCTAAGAGCTTCAGCATACATTCAAAGAATGATTAAAGCTAATATTGCTTCTTTAAAAATAGAAGGAAGAATGAAATCAGAATACTATATTGGACAGGTTGTAAAAACATATAGAAAAATGATTGATGAAATATATGAAAAAGGATCTTTAGATGAAGATAGACTTAATTATTATGATAATGAATTATCTAAAGCAGAAAACAGACCTAGTGATGATGGTTTCTTATCTGGAGATTGTGATAATTCTAAGCATCTATATGGCATAAATGGTGCAGGTGTTAGTCATGATTATGTTGCTTATGTACATAATTATGATGAACTCAAATCTATTGCTGAAATAGAAGTAAAAAATATCTTTAAAAAAGATGATGTTATCGAAGTTTTTGGTCCAGACATTGATAATAAACAATTTAAAATTGAATATATGTTTGATGAAGATTGGAATGAAGTTACTCTAGCTAATAAACCAACGCAAATATTATATGTCAGAATTCCTTTTAAAGTTAAAAATGCTGATATGTTTAGAAAGGTATCTATTTCATGATAATTGAAGGTGATATTTCTACTAAAGCTGCATTACAAAATAATAAAAGAGATATTTTTAAGTTGTTTATAAATAAAGATAAGAAAACAAAAGATTTTAACTACATAAGAAAGATTGCCAAAACAAATAATATTGAAGTATTAGAATTAAGTAGTGATGAATTAAACAATATTTTAACTGGTAAATCTCATGGTGGTGTAGGTCTAGAAGTATCTGATAGAAAACTAGATGAATTTGATAATAGCGATATTTTCTTTTTAGATGGTATAGAAGATCCATTTAATTTAGGATATGCTCTTAGGACATTATATGCCTTTGGTTTTAAAAATGTTTTATTAAATGATAGGGATTATTCTAATATGCAAGCACAACTATTAAAATCTTCTGCAGGTGCATATGATATGTTGAATATTGGAATATGTAAAGATCCAATATTACAAATTCATGAATTAAAAAAGAAAAACTATTATACATATGCTTTGTTTAGATCAGATAAATCTAAAGATATCTTTAATGTTTCATTTAAAAAACCATCATTATTTATATTAGGTGGAGAAAAAAGAGGAATATCTTCAAGTATCTTGGAACTTTGTGATGAATACTTATATATACCTTATGGTTCTGATTTTAGAAATGCTTTAAATGCATGTGCAGCACTAGATGTGCTTTCAACACTTGTATATGCTCAAAGAAAAAATGATTAGCTCTCTAGATAATAAAACTGTTAAGAATTTAACTAAGCTTCACCAAAAAAAATATCGTGAAGATAGTTTTTTGATATGTGATAAAAAACTAATAGATAAGGCATATGAAAAAAAGTATTTAATTCAATTAATATACACAAATAATAAACCATTTGAATTTGAAAATAGTATTGAAGTTAGTAGAGAAGTAATAAATAAAATTAGTAAAAAAGATAATTTAGATTATGTAGGAGTATCTAAATTAATAAAGGAAAATAATAATTATGGAAATAGAATTATTATTTTAGATCAACTTCAAGATCCTTTGAATATTGGTAGAATCATAGAATCTTGTATACATTTTGGTTTTGATTCTTTAATACTATCTAAAGATTGTGCTGATATATATAATGAAAAATGTTTAGATAATTGTAATGGTAATTTATATGATTTAAATATTTGTCATGCAGATTTAATTGATGAAATTAATGAATTAAAGAATCATGGTTATAAAGTATATGCAACAGGATTAAGTAATAATACTTTAGATTTTAATGATATTAATAGTGAAGAAAAAATGGCCTTTGTTTTAGGAAATGAGGGAAGTGGTGTTAGTAAAGAAATAATGGATATATGTAATAAGACAATAAAAATCGATATGTGTAATATCGATTCCTTAAATGTAGCAATGGCTGCATCTATTATTATGTATAAATTTAAAATTTAACGATGAATCCTTCTTCGTTTTCTACAGTATTAATTAGTTTTAAAGAATAGTTATAAACTTGAGTAAATCCATCAGAATTGATGGATTCTTTTATAAAAGCATCGATATTATCACCTTGTATTTCAGCTTCAACATCACCATTACTTAAATTCCTACAATAACCAGTAAGTTTATATTTTCTAGCTAAATACATTAATCTTCCTCTAAAACCAACGCCTTGAACTATACCTTCATAAACTATGTAGTATCTTTTCATAATTAAATTTTACAAAAAAACTTAGGAATTTGATATTTTGCGGTGAATAATGAGTAGGAGGATAAAAATCTTTTAAATATATTGTATATCATAACGATATACAAAATGGTATAATGTAATAGGAGGTAATTGTTATGGCCATTAAAAGTGCAAATGTTATTGCAAGAGTTGATCCGAAAGTAAAAAAAGAAGCTGAACAAATTATGTCTGATTTAGGTCTTCCTGTTTCGACAGTGATTAATGCTTTATACAGACAAATAATAATTAATAAAGCTATTCCTTTTGAACTTAAAAAAGAACCAATTTTTGCAGATGAATTAACTGATGAAGAATTAGCAAATTTATTACTTGAAAGATTAGAAGAATACAAAAGAGAAGGTGGTATACCAGCCGAAGAAGTATTTGAAAGATTAAATCAAAGATTTAATGAAGATAAAAAACTATACGGTAAAGTTTACCAAAAAAGCAAATGATGATATTAATGATATTTATGACTATATTTTAAATAAGTATTTTGATGTCTTTGCAGCAGGAAATGCTTATAACAGAATTTTTAAAGATATTCGTAATATTATTCCTTATCCATATGCCTATCCAGAAATTGATATAGATTTATTAAGGAATAAAGGGATTCGTCTTAAAAAAACAAGAAAATATAAAATTTTCTACTCTGTTGAAGATGAGATAATATTAATTATTCATATTTGCAGCAATAAAAAATCTTATGAAAATATTATTGTTGATTTGCTAGAAAGAATTACATAAAAACCAGCGATTGCTGGTTTTTAAGATATTGGTTCAAAATCTGATGCTCCATGTTTACATAGTGGACAAATGAAGTCTTCTGGAAGTTCATCACCCTCATAGATATATCCACATACTTTACATACAAAACCTTTCTTACCTTCAGTTTGTGGTTTAGGTTTTACATTGTTTTGATAATATGTATAAGTCATTGTTTCAACGTTATTTATAACTCTAGCTTCACTTACTGAACAAATAAACATACCATGTGTTCCTAAATCTTTATAATCTTCTACTTTTAAAGAAAAGAAAGCATTTATATAACGTGGTAAGAATACTAAGCCATTATCAGATCTTAATACTTCTTCATTCTTAAATTTATCTGTATTTCTTCCTGATTGGAAACCAAATTGTTCAAAAACTTTAAATGGTGCATCAATATTTAAACAGTTAACATTCATTACACCAGTTTGTGATATTACGTGATGTGAATAATTATCTTTATTAATTGAGACCATTACTCTAAATGGATTATCAGTTAATTGCACAACAGTATTCACAATCAAACCATTATCTTTCTTACCATCATTAGATGTAACTACATATAAACCATAGCCAATATTAAATAATGCCTTCATATCGTTTTTATTAGCTTGTGAGCCATCTCTTGCGACATAATCAATACACATAGCTTTAGCTAAGTTTTCGATTTCAACTTTATTGTCATCCTTCATAGCAGATTTAATATGTACAACAGGTTCAATAAAAGTTAGATTCTTTTGTTTAGAAAGCATATCTTTCATTATCTTTGCAGCCATAGGTGCCCATGATCCATTTTCAATAAAACCGATTTTTCTATTTTGGAAATTTCTTTCTGTTAGATGATTTATAAACTCTTTCATAAATGGATAAATATCGGCATTATATGTAGTAGTAGCTAAAATTAATTTATTATACGCAAAAGCGTCAGCTACAGCAGCAGACATATCACATCTTGCAAGATCATATACTTTTACTTCTGGTGCATTATTAGCCTTTAATTGTTCAACTAATAAATCAACAGCTTTTTTAGTATGTCCATATACCGATGTATAACAAACTACCACACCATCTTTTTCAATATCATAACTTGACCAAGTATTATATTTATCAAGATAGTATTCTAAATTCTTATACAACATTGGTCCATGAAGTGGTAAGATCATTAAGATTTCAAGTGTACTAGCTTTCTTTAAAACAGCTTGAACTTGACTGCCATATTTACCAACTATACCAATATAATATCTTCTTGCTTCATCTAACCAATCTTCTTGAACATCTAATGCCCCAAATTTACCAAAACCATCTGCAGTAAATAAAGCTTTTTCATATGAATCATATGTCATCATTACTTCTGGCCAGTGAACCATTGGTGCTGCCACAAAATTCAAAGTGTGTTTACCTAGATTTAAACTATCGCCTTCTTTAATAACTAATTGTCTATCTTCATATTGTGTACCAAAATAGTTTTCCATCATCACAAATGCTTTATCAGATGCGACAATAATAGCCTTATCATAAATCTTCATAAAGTTTGCGATATTGGCAGAATGATCAGGTTCCATATGTTGCACAACAAGATAGTCAACATTTCTACCATTTAAAACATTTTGAATATTATCTAACCACTCATGTGTAAAGTTTTGATCAACTGTATCCATAACCGCAACTTTTTCATCTAAGATTACATATGAGTTATAAGACATACCATTAGGAACTTTATATTGTCCCTCAAATAAATCAACTTGATGATCATTTACACCTACATATTTAATATCATTAGTAATTTCCATAAATATATTCTCCTTGCATTTATTATATATTTATTAGCCTACGATTATAATAAAGATGCTTTATATAGATTTATTGATTTACATGATATTAATTTATAAAAAAATCAAATATTGAATTTATATAGTTTAAATGAAGTAAAAATATAAGATTTTGGATAAATAACAATATATCGAACAGGTGATTGTTTAACTAAACATGAAGTAAAGATGGATGATAAAATCGTTTGGCTTTCTCAAATATAGTTAGTAGAATTGTATAAACCATCAAAAGCTAATGATCTGAGTTAGTCTCGTGTATTTATGTTGATATTGATATGTAACATATACTCGGTTATAATATAGCCATATACTCGGTTATAATATAGCCATATACTCGGTAAAAAAGGGGGTATTTGTATGAAAGAATATTATCAAAGAGTTTCTGATAAATTATTAATTAGGCATTTACAATCAAAAGGTGCTGTGCTTATTGAAGGTGCTAAATGGTGTGGAAAAACAACATCTGCAAAGCATATTGCCAAAAGCGTAATAGAGATGGATCGTCCTGATATGACACAACAATACCAACAGATGGCAAGAATTAAGCCATTGAATCTTCTTGATGGAGAAATCCCTCATTTAATTGATGAGTGGCAGATAGCTCCAAACATATGGAATGCGGTTAGGTACGAAGTTGACCAAAGAAGTGAGTTTGGACAATTCATTCTAACCGGATCATCTGTTCCTGCAAAACTAGATGAAAGCATGCATACTGGTACCGGCCGTATTGTTCGCATGAGAATGCGACCAATGTCTTTATTTGAATCAAAAGATTCATCAGGACAAGTATCGCTAAATGATCTATTTGAAGGCAAGAATATATCGGCTAAGGATAATCATAGCATCGAAGAAATTGCATATTTTATATGTCGTGGAGGGTGGCCATCTGCCCTAAATTGTAAAGAAGAAATAGCGCTCAAACAGGCTTACGATTATTATGATGCGGTAGTGAACGATGATATATCAAGAGTGGACGGAATAAAAAGGGATCCAGAAAGAACAAAACGTTTGATGAAATCCTATGCTAGAAATATTTCAACCCAAGCATCTTTAGAAACAATGAGGACAGATGTGATTAATACTGATATTGAAACATTTGATAAAGAATCGCTTTATGGCTATATCAATGCATTAAAAAGAATATTTGTAATTGAAGATTCTTTGGCATGGAATCCTAATCTTAGATCAAAGACAGCAATTCGTACATCGGATACCAGATATTTTGTTGATCCTTCGATTGCTGTTGCGGCTCTTGGAGTTGGTCCTAAAGACTTAGTAAACGACTTGGAATATATGGGATTGATATTTGAAAATTTATGTGTTCGTGATTTGAGAATATATGCCGATTCATTAGATGGTAGCATATATCATTATAGGGATAAGACAGGGCTTGAATGTGATGCGGCTATTCATTTAAGGAATGGTTCATACGGTTTGGTAGAAATAAAACTCGGAGGAGATAAACTCATTAATGAAGGAGCAGAAAACTTATTGAAACTAGCAGAAAAAATTGACACAGATAAAATGAAAAAACCGGCCTTTATGATGGTTTTATGTGGGGTTGCTCCATTTGCATACAAAAGAGAAGATGGAATTTTTGTAGTTCCTATTGGATGCTTAAAAGATTAGAATATAAGATTAATAGTACAGCATAAGTTTATATTTCTTGGCATATAGAGACATATCATGGCATGAATACTCGATCATTGAACACGCTATAGATGTTTAAAAAAAATCTTTCTTAAGAAGAAAAAGATCTAAACAAATTGTATTATTATGTTAAAAAAATAAAATGTAAAGCAGTTTAAAGATATTATTTGTAGACATTATTATCATGAATGTAGCATCAGTTAAAGACATTTCATTTAATAAAAAAATGGAATAATATAAATAGGAAATGGGAGCAATGCAATATGAACATAGAATATTACCTAAAACAACTAGAAACCTTAGTAAATATTGATTGTGGTTCTTATAATACTTCAGGTATTAGACAAGTATCAGAATATCTTTCAAATTGGTATGAAGATATTAATTGGTATGTAAAAAAACATGAATTAGAAGAAGATAGAGTTTTATTAGAAATAAGTAATCATGAAAACTGTGATCATTATGATGCGATGTTTTTAGGACATATGGATACTGTTTTTCCTGATGGTACTGTAGCTTTAAGACCTTTTAAAAGGCAAGATGATAAATGTTTTGGTCCGGGAGTTGAGGATATGAAGTCTGGAGTTCTTACGATGCTTCATATCGCAATGAATCTACCAGCTAAAATAAATGATAAATTAAATATCTGTATGTGTTATAACCCAGATGAAGAAATAGGAAGTAAATATTCATCTGACTTATTAAAAACTATTGCATCTAAAGCTGATAGAGTTTTCGTGATGGAATCTGCTCAAGAAAATTGTGGTCATGTCTTTAATAGAAAAGGGCGTACAAATTATAAACTAGAATTCAAAGGTATTTCTTGTCATGCAGGATTTATTTTTGATGTTGAAAATGCAAGTGCTATTGAAGAATTAGGAAAATGGATAAGTGATCTATCTAAATTAAAAAACAAAGAAAAAGAAACAACATTAAACATTGGTATTATATCAGGAGGTACTAGTGTAAATACTGTAGCTGATAAAGCATATATGGAACTTGAAACTCGCTACTATTTAGAAGAAGAAAGAATTAGAGTTACTTCATATATAGAAAATCTAATAAAAAATCCTTTTAATGACAAAGTAAAGATTAGTATTATAGAAAAATCCGAAAAGAAATCATGGAAACAAACTAAGCAAGGATTAGAATATATAGAACATTTAAAACAGATTGCCGATAAGATGAATATACCTTTTAATGAAAAGAAAAGGGGAGGCTTATCTGATGCGAATATTATAGCTGAAGTATGTCCAATAATATTAGATGGTATGGGACCATTTGGTGCCTATGCACATTCTGAAAAAGAATATATGAGCATTTCTAGTGTAAAACCATGTGTTGATTTCTTTATTGAAGTATTAAATGATTTAATGTAACTCAGTTGTCTACAATTTGTAGACAACTGAAATTTAGTTGAATATAATTAACTTATAAAACACATGCTTAGTAAAACTTCAATAAGATATTTTAATAACAAACCAGTTAGAGCTAAATGGGATAACAAAACAACTAGTTGGTGGTATGTTGCGGTAGACTTAATTAGCACTTTTACTGATAGCCAAAATCCCAGGATTTATTGGAATTCATTAAAAAAAAGAAATAAACAGTTGTCTAAAATTTGTAGACAACTGAAAATTACTGCAAAGGATAACAAAAAGTATAATACCGATTGTTTAGATGAACATGGAGTAAAAGAACTTATCTATTTATTACCTAATAAAAAACAAAAGGTTGTTTCAGATTGGTTTTCTGGATACTTAGATCCAATTGATGAACAAAGCAAAAGAAAAGCATATGAATTATATGAAAATGCAGTAATTAATGAAATTGAAATAGGAACAATTAAAGGGCTTAAGCAAATCCATGCATACATTTTTGGTGGTTTGTATGATTTTGCTGGAAAGACAAGAAAGAGAAACATATCAAAGAAAGGATATTTATTTGCGAATTGGGAATATTTTAATGAGATTTTTAAAGAAATAGAATTAATGCCTGATAATACTTTAAGTGAAATAGTAGATAAATATATTAATTTGAATATTGTTCATCCTTTCTTGGAAGGTAATGGTAGATCAATGAGAATATGGTTAGATTTGCTATTAAGAGACAGATTAAAAAAATGTGTTGATTGGCAAAAAATAGATAAGAAAGATTATTTAAAAGCTATGGAGAAAAGTCCTAACGATCCATCTATAATAAGAAAACTCATAAGTAAAGCTCTTACTGAAAAAATTAATGATCGTGAAATTTTTTTGAAAGGTATAGATTATTCTTATTATTACGAACAAGAAGAATAATACATTATATAAATAGTTCTACTATAAATACTGTTACACAACAAATAACAGTAACTTTAAATAAACCCAATTGTTTATAAGAAGCAATTATTCCTATTATTAATGCAATTAAACCTGAAATAATATTATTTGTTGCATAAATTATTGCAGGGAAAGACATAATAGACAGTGTTACATAAGGAACATAATATAAGAAATCTCTTATAAATTTATTTTCAATTGGTATTCTTACTATAGTTAAAGGTAAAACCCTAATTAAATAGATTGTAATGGACATAACTAGAATATAGATATAAATATTATTATTCATGTTTTTCTTCCTTTCTAGGCATTAATAATGCCGCTAAGCAAGATATAAGAATAGTTAGTATAATTACAGATAAACTACTAGAAATACTAGTAAATTTATAAACTAAATAGCTAGAAATAAAACAAATCACAATAAGTATAGCAATATTTCTATCTTTTTTAGCAGGAGGGATAAATATTGCCATAAACATTGCATATAAAGCTACAGATAATGCACTAGTTATTCTACTAGGTAATATATTGCCCATCATGATTCCTAAAGCTGTACCTGTTGCCCAACAAGGAACCGCAAATAAAAAGGCTCCATAAGAATAATATGGATCTAAATATCCATCTTGTGATATAGCTAAAGCAAAGTATTCATCAGTTAAAAAGAAGCCTAAAATAAGCCTATGAATGAAGTTTTCTTTAGGATTTATCTTTTGTGACAATGCAAAAGACATCAATATATAACGCATATTAGATACAATCATGATCATTGCCATCTGTAAATAAGGTACAGATTCTCTAATTGCTATAAAGGCTGCATTTTCTCCTGCAGAAGCATTAACTAATAAAGATGTAATAAAGCCTTGAAAAGGGCTAATTCCTGCACTTACAGCTACAATTCCTAAGGAAAATGCCACTGCAAAATATCCTAAACCTATAGGAATACCATCTTTAAAGCCTCTTTTTAAACTATTTATATTCATTGTATAGCAATTTCTTTCATATAATAATAATGGCGAAGTAATCTTCGCCATAAACTATGATAATTTTTATTAAATTCTTTATAATTTCTTGAAATCTTCTACATTCAATACAAATATAGTAGCTCCACCAACTTCAACTTCTATTGGATAAGAAACTAAATTAGACATATCTGTAGAGATTGTTGAAGGAACAGCTTCTTTTCTTCTTTGTGATTCACTACCAATTATTTCAATAACTCTATCAACATCTGAGTTTTCACAACCAATTAATAATGTAGTATTACCAGAAGATAAGAATCCACCAGTTGTAGCTAATCTTGTTACATGGAAAGAAGCTTTATTTAAAGCAGAAATACAAGCCTTAGAATCATCTGTAGAGATTATAGCTAGTATAAGTTTCATATTGCATAATCCTCCTGTTGTTATTATTCTAACATTATTTTTGTGAATAAATTGTGTAATATCTATATTGCAGTAATAAATTGTATTAAAAAACTCTTAACTATTAAACTATCCTAGTTTTACGCAGTTTATTTGATTAGTGGTGTCATATAAACAGGCAAATATAGAATATTGTCTTTTTTTTCTAAGTCATTTATGTGCAAAACAAACGCGGTATGCAATTGTTCATGGTATTTTTTTCTAAATTTGTTTATAGATGAAAGTGTGTAGTTTTTTCCTGATTTTACTTCAATAGGAGATATATTGTGTTTGCTAGTTGTTTTTAGTTTTGAAATAAGAAAATCTATTTCCATTCTTGAATCTTTATCTGTTCTTGATGAATTTGAATAAAAATATAAAGAATGATGATTTGCAACCAACATCTGTGCTACAACATTTTCAAATATCATTCCTTCATTTACTAGAAGTTTTCCAAAAAGAAGTTTTTTATAGATTTCTTCAGATACAATTCCATTTTTATCAAAAGCATGACTAATCAAAAGTCCTGTATCATTCATATACATCTTAAAAGATGTATTATCTCTATTAAGTTTTAAACCAATACTTGGTTCTGTAGAGTTATAGCAAATATTGATAATCATCGAATCATTAAGCCATAAAAATGCGCTTTCGTAATCTCTATATCGAGCACCTTTTTTTAATGATGCAAGAGTAAATTTTTTTTCGTGCTTAGATAGTTGAGAAGGGATATTATCAAAAATACTTTCTACTTTTCTTTCGTATCTATGTGTGTGTTTTGATATATCGGCTCTATACAAATTCAAAATATTTCTCTTAATCAAATCTACAGAATCAAAACTATTTGTTTTAAGATACTCATTTATTGCTTGAGGCATTCCACCAACAATAATGTATTCTCTGAATAATGTCATAGCTTTTCTATGTAATGATTGTCCTAGAGGTTTGCGATCGTTATAACACTGCACAATTAATTTCCATAGTTGATCTTCGTTTTTTGCCCAAAGAAATTCTTCAAAGTCCATAGGATACAACTTTAAATGTTGCTCTTCAGATGGAATGATTATTTCCTTAACATTTTCACGGATAGACATTAAT
>CADBMV010000132.1 GCA_902795865.1 uncultured Erysipelotrichaceae bacterium
ACTATTGCCAATAAACACAAATAGTAAGATGGTCTTGCATTAGATAAAAAAACAAAAACATATTGAGCAATTCTGCCAGCACCATCAGATACTGTACCAACAGAATAAAAATCTCCCATATAATTCTTAAATATTAATTCTACAAATGAATAACACGAAAACAAAACAACAGTAATACATCCAACTATATTAAAAACTTTATTATTTTTAAACCTTGTACAAGTAAATGTAATAATGATAGACAAAAAAAGCAAGAAAAATATAATTCTAAAAAAAGAGAATAAATCAATTTTTTTAAATTGTATAAAATGAAAAACGATCTCTAAATATAGCAGAGGCAAAAATAAATATAAAAATCTAGAATCTAATTTATATTTTTTCATTTGAATGAGGATGCGCCTTTTCTATAGCATTTTTCAAGCGATCAAATGTAAGATGCGTATAAAGTTGAGTAGTAGATAGATTTTCATGACCTAATAATTCTTGAACAGTTCTAAGATCTACACCGTTATCTAATAAATGTGTTGCAAATGAATGTCTTAGCATATGTGGATGAATATCTATTTCTAAATTTGCTTTTAATTTAACATCTTCTAATATTAGTTGAACAGACCTAGGTGAAATCTTTCCTTTTCTATTTGAAACAAATAGATAAGGAAAATCATCATCGGCATATTCACACCTATATATACTAACATATAAATCAATTAAAATGTTAAGCGCTGGATAATATGGTATTATTCTTTCTTTATTACCTTTCCCTATAACTCTAACTATATTTTGATTTCGATCAATATTCTCTAATAATAGATTACAACACTCAGAAATACGAAGTCCGCAAGCATAAATCATTTCGACAATACATCTATTTCTTACATCAATAGGATTTTCTAAATCAAATACATCAAGTATTCTTTCTATTTGATCAACAGTTAAAACATCAGGAAGATGTTTTTCAACATGAATCTTTTTAAATTGTAAGAAAGGATTATCATCACATATATGTCTTTGACATAAATAACGATAAAAAGATCTAAGTGCACTTAAGTTTCTAGAATAAGTGGAATTAGATATTTTGCTTCTAGTTATACTTCCATTTCTTAGTTCATTAACAAAATCAAAAACAATAGCTTTATTCACATCAGAAAACTTATCAATATTATTTTCTTCAAGATAATTAATAAATCTAGAAATATCTCTATAATATGAATCAGCAGTTGCATCTGAACCACTTCTTGAATCTTTAATATATTCGATAAAAGAATCTAAAGTTTTATACATGTTTTCCATACTCTTTAATTATAGCTAAAGAACTTTCAACATAGTATTTCTTCTTTTCTGATTTATTACCTGCATAATCAGACTTTATTATTCCAAAATTAGCGTTCATAGGAACTAATTGTTTAATATTACTATCACTTATATAGTTAGCCATAGCCCCAATCATGGTGCTACTAGGTAGTTCATATTCTATATTACCTTTTAAATATTGAGCCATATTTATTGCCCCATATAGTCCACTTGTGCTAGATTCCACATAACCTTCTACACCTGAAATTTGTCCAACTACAAATATATTAGGGTATTTAATAAATTGATAGTATTTATTTAAAACATTAGGAGAATTAATATAAGTATTTCTATGCATCACTCCATATCTAACAATACTTACATTTCTAAGTGCAGGAACAAGCTTTAATACCTCTTCTTGTGCTTTAAAAGTTAAATGAGTTTGAAAACCAACGATATTATATAAAGTATCTATCGCATTATCTTTTCTAAGTTGTATAACAGCATAAGGTTTAACACCATTATATTCAAGTCCTACAGGTTTCATAGGTCCAAATAATAAAGTTTTATATCCTCTTTTGGCCATTTGTTCAAAAGGCATACATCCTTCAAAATATTTTTCATCATCAATATCTCTTATAGAGATTTGTTGAGCCTTAATTACAGCATCATAGAATTCATCATATTCTTGTTTAGTTAAAGGACAATTAATATAATCTCCTTCATTATCTTCATCATATCTAGATTTATAATATGCATAATTAAAATCAATTGAATCTTTCTCAACAATCGGTGCAACTGCATCATAAAAATGCAAAAAGTCTTTACCACACAATTTAGAAATACTATCAGCTAACTCATTTTCACATAGTGGTCCAGAAGCAATAATTGTAGGTGTATTAATATCTATATCTTTAACAACCTCATTAATAACTTTAATATTTGGATGATTCTTTATAACATCACTTATATATTTAGAAAACTCATTTCTATCAACTGCTAAAGATTTACCTGCAGGTATACGATATTTATCTGCAGCTTTCATTATTAAAGAATCTAATTCACGCATTTCTTGTTTTAAAAGACCAACAGCATTATATATATCATCACTTCTTAATGAATTAGAACATATTAGTTCAGCAAAATCATCAGTTTTAAAAGCATCATGACGATAGATACCTTTTTGTTCAAAAAGTTCAACTTCATAACCTCTTTTCGCTAATTGATAAGCAGCTTCACATCCTGCTAAACCAGCACCAATAACTTTAACTTTCATTATTTTTTCTTACGATAAAATCTATTAGGTTTTTCACCTTCAATTGCTTCTATATATTTACAACTAGGATATCCTGAACAACCTATAAAGTAATTACCGTATCTTGATTTTCTTTTTAGTAAAGGTTTACCACACTCAGGACAATTTCTTCCTATTAATTCAGGTTCTTCTTTTTTAACTAAAGATTCATGGAACTTACATGTAGGATAGTTAATACATGATTTAAATTTTCCAAATCTGCCATTTTTAATAACGATCTCTCCACCACACTCTGGACATATTTCTCCTGTTTTTTCAGGAGCCATCTTTTCCATTTTTTCATATGTGGAATCCACAAGTGGTTGAAATTCATCATAGAATTTTTTTAATTCTTCAACATTATCTAATTTATTTTCTGCAATCTCATCTAATTTAGTTTCCATTTGTGCAGTATATTTTGTATTAATAACTGATAAGAAATATTCTCTTAATTTTTCATCAGTAATAATACCCTGTTCAGTTGGAAAAAAGAATTTAGTCTTTCCTGAATCAGATGCTTTTTTAAGTTCTACATAATTTCTTTTAATAATAGTATCAATGATTGTTGCATAAGTAGAAGGTCTACCTACTCCTTCTTCTTCTAAAGCTTTAATTAATTTAGCTTCTGTGTATCTTGCAGGAGCTTCAGAAAAGTGTTGAGTCTTATCAATTGATTTACTATTTAAAACATCATTCTTTTCTAATTTTGGTAATATTACATCTTTAGACTTATCATATTCACCATAGACTTTTAAAAAGCCATCAAAGTCCATTTTAGAACCACTTACAGTAAATAAATAATCATTATTATCAAAATTATAAGTAACACTTTCAAATACTGCATCAGCCATTAAAGAAGCTAGAGCTCTATTATAAATAAACTTATAAAGTTTATACTGATCATTTGTAAGATATTGTTTAATCTTATCAGGTTCATTATCTAAACTAGTAGGTCTAATTGCTTCATGAGCATCTTGAGATCCTTCATCATTTTTAACTCTATAGAAACCTTTGTATTCTTTACCATAATCATTTTCAATCTTTTCATATGCAGCAGAAACAAATTCATTAGAAAGTCTAGTTGAATCTGAACGCATATAAGTAATTAAACCTTGAGCACCACTATCAAGTTGCACACCTTCATATAAGCTTTGGGCTATCATCATTGTCTTTTTAGCACCAAATCCTAACTTAGTAGATGCTTCTTGTTGCAAAGTCGAAGTAATAAATGGCAAATATGCAGCTCTTTTCTTTGCTTTTTCACTTATATCTTTTAATACAAATTTATCTGATAAACTTTTTAAAACTTTATCAGCTTCTTCTTCATTATTGATTTCAATCTTTTTATTTTTATATTTACTTAATTCAACTTCTATTTTCTTATCTAATTTTGCAGAAATAGTCCAATATTCTTTAGGTATGAATGCTTGAATTTCTTTTTCTTTATCACAAATCATTCTAAGAGCAATAGATTGAACTCTACCTGCAGATTTAGAACCAATTTTCTTTTGTAGTAATTTAGATAATTTAAAACCAATTATTCTATCTAAAATTCTTCTTGTCTCTTGTGATTTAACAAGAGCCATATCAATATTGTGAGGATTTTCTAATGCTTTTAAAACAGCATTTTTAGTTATTTCATTAAAAACGATACGATTGTTTTGTTTTAAATCTAAACCAAGTTCTCTAGCTAAATGCCAAGAAATAGCTTCTCCTTCTCTATCAGGGTCGGTAGCTAAATAAACAAAGTCAGAATTCTTAACTTCCTTTTTTAAATCTTCTACTACTTGTTTCTTATCAGGTGATATTACATATGTAGCTTTAAAATCATGATCTATATCTACACCTAAACCTTCTTTACCTTTAGTAGCTAAATCACAAATGTGACCCTTAGAAGAAGTAACTTTAAAATCCTTTCCTAGATATTTTTCAATCGTTTTTGATTTTGATGGAGATTCAACAATAACTAAGTTCTTCATAATTCCTCCTATTAACAATTACTAATATTTACATAATTCTTTTTAAAATGCAATTTCTTTAAATGTGATGGGTTGAGCACCTTCATATATTAACTGATTATTATGTATACCATATTCATTAAAGATATCATATGGTAATACTTTAATATCCTTGCCTAAATCTAAAGCTTCGTTTAGTGTTGTCATAGTCCCAGACCTTATAGATGATTGCATAATATATAAGGTATCAGATAATGCAGCAATTAGTCTATTCCTAAAAGGAAAATGATGAGCTAAAGGCTTAGTTAAAGATGGATATTCAGATAATATTAGACCATCTATAGATACTTTATTAATTAAATCATAATTACTATATGGATATATATAATCAATGCCACAACCCAATATACCTATAGTCTTATTTGCATATTTATGAGCTTGCGCATCTATACCTTTAGCTAATCCAGAAATAATAACTTTATCATTATTATTTAATACTAACTGTTTAGTAGCTTTTAAGGCATATTCACATGCTTTTCTAGAACCAACTATACCTATACTATCTTCATTTAAAAGATTTAAATCACCTTTGTAATATAAGACATATGGTGGATATTTAAGACTATATAATGCTTTAGGATATTGAGGATCATAAATAGTTATAGCATTTTTAATATCATAAAAAGGAACACTAAGTTTATTATTAATAGCGTAGATTATTTTATTATAGTCTCCATTAAAATGATATGAGTAGGAAATTAATAATTCTTTATTCATCCTACTCATTATTCACCGCAAAATCTCATTTTCCTAACTTTTTTCTTAAAAAAGTTTTAATTGTCTTTGCCTACAAGGAGCATAAGACATACGATATAGCTTATTTAAACCATATTTATCCATCATTTCTAAATGTTTTAAAGTACCATATCCTTTATGATTTTTATAGCCATATTCAGGGTATAAGACATCATATCCATACATAATATGATCTCTAACTACCTTTGCAAGAATACTAGCAGCAGCAATTGAAACTGACTTAGCATCTCCTTTAATAATATCGATAGAATTATCATTTTTGATGGGCATAGCATCTGTTAAGGTAATCATCTGAACCTTTGAAGATTCACTAAGTTCTTGCATTGCCTTTTGTGTAGCATGATAGATATCTAATTCATCTATTTCATTAGGACTTACAATTCTAAAATCAAAATAATAAGCATCTTTAATAATTTGATTAAATAAAGATTCTCTTGCTTTTTCTGTAAGTTTTTTAGAATCATTTATCATTTCATTTTTATAATTTATAGGCAATATACAACAAGCTACTACTAAAGGTCCACAAAGTGGCCCTCTACCTGCTTCATCTATTCCCATAACATATTGTTTTTTCTTCCAATACTTCTTTTCGTATTTATTCTCTAACATCTTGCCAAGTAATTCTTCCAATCTTATTACTTCTTATATCTTTAAGTAATAAATCAATTGTTTTTTTATAGTCAATTTTATTATTATTTGTAAGCCACATTTTCTTTTTAGCTATATCATCTATTAAATCATCACTGTTTTCATCAACTTCATATCTTTTAGATATTAATCCCTTATAGTTTTCCTTTAAATAATTTAATCCAAAGATAACTAATTCTTCTTTATTTAAAACTTCATCATTAATAGAACCTATTAATGCCAATAACCTAGCATCTTCTTGATTTTCAAATTTAGGCCATAAAACTCCTGGAGTATCTAATAACTCCACATCTTCATTAATTTTAATCCATTGTAAAGCTTTAGTTACACCAGGCCTATTTTCAGCTTTCGCAACCTTTCTTTTAACAATATTATTGATAAATGTAGACTTACCTACATTAGGTATTCCTACAACCATAGCTCTTAAAACTTTCTTTCTAATACCTCTAGCTTTAGCTTTATCTAATTTATCTTTTAATATTCTTTTTACTTCATCTACGATAGTTTTTGTGATGTTTTCATTTAAACTATCAACTAATAAACAATTATCAAAATAATCTTTCCATATTTCATTCTTATTAGGATCAGAAAGATCTGCTTTATTAAGGATAATTAATACTGGTTTATTCTTAGATAATTCTTTTAATAAAGGATTGCCACTAGCTTCAGGAATTCTTGCATCTCTTAATTCAATAACGATATCTACTAGTTTTAATTGTTCCTCCATTAGTCTTCTAGCCTTAGCCATATGACCAGGAAACCAGTTAATATTTTTATAACTATATTCACTATTCATTAATTTAATCCTAACATTTTATTGACCACTTTCATAATATGTATAGGCTAACTCACCTCTTCCAGCACTTGTGGCGGCACCTTCATACACATTACAAAAATATACTGCAGCATCAAATGCACCACTAGCAGAATCTGATGCATTATTTAAATAGTTATAAACACTAGGATATAAATTAGTTAGTTCATAATACATAAATTGAAGTTGACCATCATACGAAGAATAATCATAGCCATTATTAGCACAATATGCATATAAATTATCTCTTCTAGAACCACCCCATTGTATTAAACCATAATAATAATCACCTACTGTAGGATTAAAGGTTGATTCAAATTTGATATTAGCTAAGATTGCACATCTTGCAGCTCTATTAAAACCAAAAACATTATTTAAATAATTATCAATATAATAATAACCATCATTTACAGATATTACTGGTCTATTTTTTACAGTAATAGTATATGTCTTAATACTACTTAAACCATTTTTATCTTTTGCGATTATCTTTACTCCATAATCACCTGTTTTTTCAATATCTAAATCACTACTAATTTCATAATCTAATATTTCGCCATCTATTTCATCATAAACAGTTTCAATATTACTTTTTAAATCATATTCACTATTCACATATATACTTACATTATCTTCATATATCTTGATAATAGGAGCCTTAGAATCTTTCACATGTATTAAATAATCAAATGATTTTTTTACTTTAAAACCATATAAATTATCTTTCTTAGTTAATACATATTTAATATCATAATCACCAACTTCATTAGTGTTTAAATCTGTTTGTATATTAATATCTTTATTATCACTATTAATTAAAGTTAATGGATCTATATTTTCACCATATTCAATAGTATCTTTTTTTAAATCTAAAGAAATACTTTTATATGTTGAATAATAACTATATATAAGACTTATAAGAAACAATAAAAATATACTTGTTAAAGTATATGTGAGTATCTTTAATTTAAGCCTTTTTAAATCTGTGGGCATAGATATATATTATTAAATACTGATAATTATTTCAAACCAAAATCTTTAAAAGGATATAAAACTAATAAGTGTGTAGAAACAATATTATCTTTTTTAAAAGCTCCATAATACCTAGAATCTCTAGAAACATTACGATTGTCTCCTAAGCAACAATACTCATCATCATTTAATACTATTTCAAAATCATTAGTATAAATATCATCACCTAAAAAGTCTTCATCAATTAAAGTATCATTTATATATAATTCATTATCCTTATAAGTAACTTTTTCATTAGGAAGTCCTATTACTCTTTTAACTAATAACTTTTCATTTAATGGGTCTTCTATTTTAATTACTGCAATATCAAATCTATTAATGCCTAAGTTTTTAGATATGATAAATGAATAACCAAAATCATTATCTTGTAGAATAGGATACATACTAGTTCCTTCTACTACACAAGGCATAAAGACAAATTTTAATAATATGAAAACTAAGATAAAAGATATCAATAATGTTTGTATCATATCTTTTAAAAAGCTTTTAATTTTCATCATAAATAATTATACATAAAAAATAGCCAAGATACTTGGCTATTAAATTATCTGATTTCCTTAATTTTAGCGGATTTACCAAAACGATCACGTAAGTAGAATAATTTAGCTCTTCTAACTTTACCTTTTCTAACAACAGTAATACTATCGATTACAGGTGAATGAACTGGGAATGTTCTTTCAACACCTACACCAGAAGAAATCTTTCTAACAGTAAATGTCTTACCAATACCAGAACCTTGAACCTTAACTACAATACCTTCATAGGCCTGAATACGAGACTTGTCACCTTCCTTAATCTTTACATCAACACGAACAGTTTGTCCTGGACGTAAATCAGGAAGATCAGATTTCATTTGTTCTTTAGTGATTTCATTAACTAAATTTAAATTCATCTTTTCTCTCCTTTAACATATTTATAGACATCTGTTCATAATCAATTTTGAAAAGCGGAACAGCGCTTAAATAATATAACATAAATAATCTATTAAATCAAATTATTTTCTTTTAAAAACTTATATATGCCCATCTTATCTACAGCATCTGTATGTAAAGGTATAATGTTTTTTAATTCATCAGCTGCATTATCCATGATTACTCCTGTAGCAGTTAATAGCATATCTACATCGTTTTCCATATCACCAAAAGATAATATTTGTTTAGGTTCTATATTTAATTTATCCGCAAGTAATTCAACAGATTTACCCTTACTTATACCTTTAGGTGCTATTTCAAAACAAATTGGTGAAGAAAAAAAGCCATTTACATCACTCAAATCAAGACTGTTTAAAAACTCTTGAACTTCTTTTCTATCATTAGGATCAGATATAGCTAAGACTTTAGATCTATCTTTATCATTAATAGAATAATCATATATTACAGGAGTAAGCCATCTTGCGTTCATCCAATCAATTAATACAGGATTATTAACTTCTTTATTAACTAAAAATGTTTCACCATCATATATACCTAAGGTTATTTTAGGATGATTAAGCATTTTTCCTATTTTTCTTACAATTTCAGCTTTTAAAGGAAATAAAAGATCAATTTGATTATTTTTAAGATCCATCATTTCTGAACCATTACAACCAAATATATAATCTAAAGGATATTCTTTAAAGAATTGCTCATATGCTTTTTTTGCGATATAACAAGGTCTTCCAGAAGATAATACAATCTTATAACCCTTTTCACTTAATAGTTTTAAAGCTTCTTTAGTATAATCAGTTGCTTGATAATTAAAATCAATTAAGGTGCCATCAAAATCAAACATTATGGCTTTAATATAATCTTTATAATTCATTTATTAATTCTCCTAATAAATCTTTTTCTTCTTGAGAAAATTGTCTTTTCTCTAATAAATCAGGTCTATATTTTAAAGTCTCTTTTAAAGAGTTTCTTAGATTAAACTTTCTAATTTCTTCATGATTACCATTTTGTAAGACATCTGGAACTCTATCACCATTATATTCAACAGGTCTAGTATATTGAGGATATTCTAATAAACCATTGATATATGATTCTTCTTTTAAAGAATCTTTAGAAATTGAATCATCTAATAATCTTAATATTCCATCAATTAAAACCATGGATGCAAGTTCTCCACCAGTTAATACATAATCACCAATACTTACTTTTTCATCAACATATTTTTCAAAACGATAATCTATTCCCTCATAATGTCCACATATTATACAAATATCATCTAATTTAGATAACCTTAAAAGATCTTTTTGTTTAAGAGGTTTTGCTTTAGGTGATGTTAAAATTGCATAAGTTTTATGATGATCTACATTATTAATTAAAGCACTATGTAAAACATCTACTTTCATAAGCATACCAGCACCTCCACCATATGGAGTATCATCAACATGTTTATGCTTATCTAAAGAATAATCTCTAATATTAACTATTTTAATTTCAACATTTCCTTTATCAATAATTCTAGAAATAATAGATGTCTTTAAAAAGTTTTCATACATCTCTGGAAATAAAGATAAAACCGTTATTTTCATAGTAAACCTTCCATCTTAATCACATCTATACGTTTATTATCTAAATCAACATTCTTAATAAATACAGGTATAAAAGGTACTAAGTATTCTTTATTATCATCATTTTTAATAATTCTTAGATTATTATGTTTAATACCTTCTTCAACTTTTAATACTTTACCAATTAATTCATCTTCTATATAAACATCTAAATCTTTTAAATCAGAAAAATAATACTCACCTTTCTTTAATGGTTTAATATCATCAGATGATTTATAGATTAATTGATTCTTATATTTTTCAACTAAATTAATGTCTTCATTGTCTAAAAATGTCAATAATAAAAAACCTTTGTGTTCACGATAGTTTTTAATAGTAAATTGTATATGTTCATCACCTATATAAACATTAGTGTTCTTTTTAAATCTTTCATCATTAAAATCAGTATATGATGCAACTTTAAGTTCACCTTTTATACCAAAAGTATTCAATATTTTTCCAATTAATACATATTCCATAACTAGATTATATTAAAAAAGAGATGAATAATCATCTCTTATAGTGCTTCAAATTTAATAGAAACGTGTTTCTTTTCTATTTTAGATGCAACTTGTAACATTTGACGAATAGAATTAGCCATCATACCTTTTTTACCTATAAGTCTGGCAATATCATCACTAGGTGCATACACATATAGTAATAATTCATTATCATCTAGTGATTCCATCTGTTTAACCATAACAGATTCAGGATCAGAACATAAAGGTTTAACGATATTTAATAAAACTTTTTCTAAATCAATCATTATTTTGCTTTCTTTTGTTCAAGATATTTTTGCATAATGCCATTTTTAGATAGTAAATTTCTTACTGTATCAGTAGCAATGGCACCTTTGTTTAACCAATTTATAGCTTTTTCTTCATCAATGTTTACAATTTCAGGTTTTTTTGTAGGATCATATGTGCCAATAGTTTCAATGTCTCTACCATCTCTAGGAGCTCTAGAATCAGCTGCAACGATACGATAGAAAGGAACTTTTTTAGCACCCATTCTCTTTAATCTAAGTTTAACCATAATACCTCCTTTTTTACTTTAATATGATTACATATAATAATAGAAGAGTCAAGTATTTTTACTTGACTCTATTTAGTATATTTATCAAACCAATTAGTTATTTCTGTTAATCTTTTAACTCTATGATGTGGTTTACCACTTCTAGATAATTCATGGTTTTCACCATGGAATA
>CADBMV010000133.1 GCA_902795865.1 uncultured Erysipelotrichaceae bacterium
AAAGAAATAAGGCGTGATATCAATCACGCCTTTTAATTCTTTTTGTTAAAGTGGTAATACTTGAAGTAGGACATACTAGTTTACATAAGTGACATCCTACACATTTATTAGCAAGTAGTTTAGGTCTTCTAGTTTCTTTATCAAATTGTATTGCTTGGTGTCCTCCATCATAACAAGATATATGACATCTTCCACAACCAATACATGTATCTGAGTTAAATTTAGGGAATAATATAGTATCTCTTTCTAATTGATTAAGCTCTACAATGTTTCCAATTGAACCACCAATTAATTGTTTTAAATTAGAAATATTTCTTAGTTGCATATAATTCTTTAAACCATTTACTAAGTCTTCAATAATACGATAGCCATATTGCATTATTGCTGTAGTAACCTGTAAAGAAGAAGCACCTAATAATATAAATTCTAGACCATCTCTATAAGTTTCTATTCCGCCCATAGCAGAGATATGCATATCTTTCATATCTTTAGATTCAGAAACCTCTGAAATAAATCTTAAAGCAATTGGTTTTACTGCCCTTCCAGAATAACCACCCAAACTTGAACTTCCTCTTATAGAAGGTTCAGGAGTTAAAGTATCAATATTAATTCCAGTAATTGACATTATGGTGTTTATAGCAGCAATTCCATCACACCCACCTCTTTTAGCAGCTAAAGCATAAGGAAGCATATCTTGTACATTAGGAGTCATTTTAGCTAAAATTGGCTTCTTTGTACCTTTTCTTGCAGCTATAGAAAATCTTTCTACTAATTCTTTATCTTGACCTATAGTAACACCCAAAGAACCATCTTCCATATTAGGACATGAAAAATTAAGTTCAATAACATCAGCACCAGCTTCATCACATTTTCTTGATAGATATTCCCATTCTGATTCATTTCTACCCATGATTGAAGCAATTATGACCTTACTAGGATATTTTTCTTTTAATTCTTTAAAAACAATTAAGTTTTCTTCAAGCGCATGATCTGATAATTGTTCAATATTTTTAAAACCAAAGAAAGATCCAGTTCTACTTTTAAGCACAGAAAATCTTGGTGAAGCTTCGTGTTGTTCAAAAAGACATATTGTCTTAAATGCACAACCTGCCCATCCTAAAGCGAAAGCCTTATCAATCATTTCATAGTTCGATGCGACAACGGAAGATGATAAAACATAAGGATTCTCTAATTTAACACCACAGATTTCACTGCTAATATCTACATCAAAATCTTCATTAATAATTTCACTATTATCTTTTAAATCACCTAGATGCTTCATTAAATCTTTAATAGAAATTTGTTTATCATATTTTTTTAAAACGCATTCTTGCTCACAAAAACCTTCACATTTATCACATTCATTATTAAAATTTTTAAAAGCACTATATTCGTTTTCAAAATATAAAGATCTAATCCTATCTGCAGGATTTACATTATAAACACATGCCTTTGAACAAGGAGCATCTTCACATAATAAACACCTATTAACTTCCGTCTCGTATACTATATTCATATATTTAATCTATAACACAATTATAAACTATGTGTTTTAAACATTATTAAGATAATTGAGCTATACCTAAACAATAAGTTTGAGCTACAGAATAATCATCATTTAATACAACAATATCAGCATCATAACCATAAGCTATTCTTCCTTTATGATTATCCATACCTATATATTTCATTGGATTGATACTAGCAGCATCAATTGCATCTTCAAATGGAACAAGTGCATTTTCTACTAAAATCTTAACACCTTCATTAATCTTTAAAGTTGAACCTGCAAGTTGTTTTTTACCTGTTGTTATATGTGCAGAACCATCTTCATATATTTCCACATCTTGACCACCAAAATCAAACACTGATCCTACAGGATATCCCTTACACATTAAAGAGTCAGAGATAATAACTCCATAACCCTGTTTTTGTCTAAAGAATATATTTAAAGATGCAAGTGTTGAATGATTTCCATCACAAATACATTCCGCAAAAGTATCATGAGCTCTAAAAGCTGCACCTACAGCACCATTCTCTCTATGAGAAAAAGGACTCATACCATTATATGTATGTGTAAATCCTCTAGCACCATTCGCAAGTGCAAGCATAGCTGTATCATATGAAGTACCAGTATGGCCAATAGAAACTCTCACACCAGTATCTGCACAATGTTTAATTAATTTAAAACCTTCATCATGTTCAGGAGCCATAGTAATTATTTTTATATCATCTCCACTAGCTTGTTGATACTGTTTAAATTCTTCAACACTAGGTGCTACAATGTATGGTTCAGGTTGAGCTCCTTTATATGCAACATCAATATATGGGCCCTCAAAATGAATTCCTAAGATTTGTGCACCTTCAGGTTTTTCATTTTTTACTTCCCTAACTTCTTTTAAAGCATTGATTAAAGTATCATGAGCTTGCGTTAAAGTTGTAGGACAAATACCACACACTCCTTCAAGTGGTAAATCCTTTAACCATTTTCTTAAACCATCTTTACCACCAGCTGTAGTATCATAACCAAAATAACCATGAGTATGAACATCATAAAATCCTGGCACGATCCTAAGATCACCATAATCTTTATCAACGTTTTTCTCACCATATTTAAAAATACCAGTAATCTTCCCATCATTTATTTCCACTTGTGCAGGAATCAAACTAGAAGCAATGTAGACTCTTTTACTCTGTATTATCATAAATATATTCTCCTTCTTACTAATAATAACATAAGAAAATGTGTATAATTATATTTGTAATTATAAAAGAAGGAATTATTATTATGCCTAAAAACTCAATAAGCAAAGCAAGTGATTTAAATGGACTATTTATCTATCAAGATCCTAAAAAAGGAACTGTTTATTATGATATTTTTTCTAAAAAAGGATATGTACTAACAAGTTCTGATGTAAAAAAATATGTATTATATAGCTCATCTTTATCTATTGGTTTAGTTGCAGCAGCTTTAGCATACGCCCTATTCAATACTGGAATTGTCCCAGCTGCATTAATATTTGTTGTAGTATATGTGATATTGGAAATAATATTTAGAGTTAATTTCTTATATAAACTTCCTAAAGCAGAAAATTGGAAACCATTTAAGAAAGATAGTATCTTTGTAGCTATTGCTAAGATGTATTCCACAACTAGATTAGCTATCCTAATAGGCTTGTTAATTCTAATCACAATCTTAATGCCTGTATATGCAAATATGGCACAAATGGATAATGTAAATAAATATGGCAGCTACATCATTGCAGCCGCCACAGGAATATATGCAATTATAAATATTATTGCTTTAATTCAAAAGAAACAAAACAATTATTAAATATTAAGATAATCTGCCCAAATGGAGCAGATTTTTTCTGCTTCTTTTAAAGACTTTGCTTCAGCAAATATTCTAAGTAATGGTTCAGTTCCTGAAAATCTTACTGATACCCAAGAATCATCTTCAAAATAAATCTTACATCCATCCATATAAGAAATATGATCAATCTTTTTATCAAACTCAGGAATCATTTTATCTTCCATAATCTTTTTAATAAAACTTTCCTTTAATTCTGGTTTAAAAGAATAAGCTTTACTAACTATTTCTCTATGACCACATCTACTTTTTATTTCATCGTATAACTTAGAAATACTCTTACCAGTCTTAGCAATCATCTCCACAAGTAAAGCTGCAGCATATACACCATCTTTACCTTTTGTACGTCCTTGAATTGTCATGCCACCAGATGATTCTCCACCTATTATTGCATTAACCTCATCCATCTTAGATGATATCCATTTAAATCCTACTGGTACTTCATAACATTTTTGTCCATATTGTTTTGCGAGTTCATCTAAACTATGTGTTGTACATAAGTTTCTTACAACTGGACCCTTCATATTACGATATTCCATTAAATACCAATATAGTAATAATAAAATATCATTAGCATCTAGATATCTTCCTGTATCATCAATGATGCCTATTCTATCAGCATCACCATCAGTAGCTATCCCTAAATCACAATTTCTGACCTTCACAAATGTCGTAAGTTCATCCATCAACATTTCATCTGGGGCAGGCATATGACCACCAAATAAAGTATCATGCCCTCCATGAATTGTTTCTACCTCTGTACGACATGTGATCATTATAGTTTTGATTGCGGTTTCTGATACACCATACATTGGATCTAAAGCTATTTTTAAATTAGCTTTCTTAATAGCTTCAGAATCTATATCAGCTAAAATGAAATCAATATAATCATTTATTGGATATATTTCTTCAATCATCTTTGAATCTAAAGCATCTTGATAATCTAAATGCTTCACAGGTAATTCAACTTTAGAAATATATTCTTCAATATTTTGTGTCACTTCAACATCCGCATCTTTACCACCTTTAGTAAACACTTTTATGCCATTATATAAAGCTGGGTTATGACTTGCGGTAATCATTAAACCATAAGCTAATTCATCACGTTGAACTAAATACATTATTACTGGTGTAGGACACGATTTATTAACTAAACGACATTTAATACCATTAAAAGCTAATACCTCAGAAATCCATCTCATAGCTTCCTTAGATAAAAATCTTCTATCATAACCAATAATAATTCCTTGATTATCTACTTTTTCATCTTTCATTTTTTGTGCTAAAGCACACGCAAATATCTGAATGTTTTCCTTTGTGAATTCATCCCCTATAATTGCACGCCAACCACCAGTTCCAAAATGTATCATTGTAACACTCCTAAATCTTTATTTCTTCTTTTCTTAATTCTTTCTTAAATTCTTCAACTCCGTCAAACACGCATCCTTTAAATCCAAATTCTAATGCATGATAGATATTTGTAGAACTATCATCCACGAAAAAGCATTCTTCAGGTATTAAATTGTATTTTTCACATATATGTTTATATATTTCCATATAAGGTTTCAATAATTTAATTTCAGATGATGTAACCCTACCATCAAAGTATTCATAACCTTCTATCTTATGAAAATAATCTTTCTGCGCTATAGAAGCATTGGATAATAAATAAATATTATATCCGTTTTCTTTTAATGACCTTATAGTATCTTTCATACCATCTATAGGCTTAAAATAAATATTCCACCAATTATCAATCAACCTAGCTACTTTATCATGAACTCTTTCAGGTAATCTTGAATTAACACTATTAATTGCCTCTTCGAAGGAGATTGTCCCTGCATCTAAAGCTACCCATTCTACTTCTTTAAATAATTCACAATATACTAAATCATGGTCGTTATTATCTATACCAACTTCTTCAATCAATTTATGGGGGTTCCAATCAATTAGAACCCCACCCATATCAAATATAATATTTTTAATCATGCCTTAGAAAACCTTTGTTTAAGTTTAGCTTTAAACTTATTTCTTCTTTCTCTTGCAGCTATACGCTCAGATAAGTCTCTAGAACCCACGCCATATACTAGATACAGAATAATTCCAGATATTACCATAATAAACACTGTAGAAGCACATCTTCTTCCAGATGCGTTAACGTTATATCCATACAATCCTTCATCTTTTGTCATAGCCTGAATTACCATGGCATATGTTGTACCATATGTAGAAGCAAATGATGCAGACATATCATATTCTGTAAATAATGAGTTAAAGTTTAAAGCAAATACCGCCATTACTGAAGGAATGATAATTGGAAGTTTAACTTTAAAGAAAGTCATCAACTTACTAGAGCCTAAATTCTTTGCCGCATCTTCCAGCTCGGTATCAATTGAATAGAACGCGGCTTTTATCATTCTTAAAGAGAATGGCAGTTTGGTTATTGTGTATGCCAAGACAATTAGTATCCTGACATTTTGAGCATAGTATAGATTTTGATTACCTACATACCAAACATTGTTGTTGAAGAATACTCTATATGAATAACAAATTAATATTGTAGGTAGTAACCATGGGAATAGTAAACTATATTCTAAAGCAACAGCTCTTTTCTTATTTAAGTGCTTAAAAATATATTCACAAGCAATAACAACTATTACACAAGCTAAGAATGCGCCAATAGCCGATACTACAAAGCTTAATTTAATACCGCCTAATGTTACATCGTTAGTAAATAGTCCTGAAATTGCTCCCTTTCTTAATTTATAATTACCAGAACCAGTCATATATTGGTAGTCAGCTTGACCAATATAATTAAGAATAGTCCAATCACCTAAGTTTAGTGTTTTAGATCTTATCGCATTATAGTTCTGGAATGAGAATAAAATAATCATCACTACTGGAATCATATAAATAATGAATAATACATAAGCATATATATGTGCAAATGCATTCCAGAAAGGATTAGTTATTTTTTGTTTTTGTAGTTTAGCTTTTGTTTTTGAAACAGAAAGATAGTGTCCTTTTCTTTCATAAGCTGATAAAATCGATAACACTACTACCGTGAAAATAGCTAGAATTACTGATAATAAAGCAGCTCTAGCTTGCGGGAAGGATTCATCCGCAGTAGATGATCCTGCAAGTCTTACAATCTCTGGGTTTATTGCACTATAACCTAATAGTTGAGGAGCAGACATCGCACAGACACCTGTAACAAAAGTCATAACTGTAAGAGAAAATAGTGTTGGAATTAAGGTAGGAAGTACTACAGTAAATAGCACTTTAAAAGGTCCAGCACCCATGTTTCTTGCAGCTTCAACAGTGTTATAGTCTATTTGTCTAATAGCGTTTCTTAAAAACAACATATGGTTAGAAGTACAAGCAAAAGTCATTGTAAAGACAACGGCTTTAAAACCCATAAACCATCTATCATTAAATCCTGGAAATGCTTGAACTAAGTATCTAGTTAAAATTCCATCATATGAATATAAGAATGAATAACCAGTAACTAATGCAACACCAGAATAAATCATGGTAGTCATATAACCAAGACGTAAGAATTTAGCACCTTTTATATCAAAATATTCTGTTAGTAATACTATAGATATACCTACGATATTTACAGTCACTACTAACACTAATGCAAGTCTTAAAGAATTCCATACATAGTCTTTCATGTTTCCAGTAAGGAAAAATCTTATAACTGCAAATGGATCATTAGATGTAGTAAAAATACTTGTGAGTGTATTGATAGTAGGACGAATCATGAAACCTAAAAAGAAATATAAATAGATTAAAAAACCTACCAAAGTAACAATCTTATTAGGATCAAATTTCTTTAAAAGCTTATTCATCTTCTTTCTCCAAAGATGGCTTATAACTCATGACATCACTAGGATTAATTAAAACTTTAACCTTTTGACCATCATCATAAATTCTTACACCATCATTCTTTTCAATGACTTTCAAAGTCATTGAACCTAAATCTACATAATACTTAATATATAGACCATAGTATTCTGTAGAAGTAACAACACCATCAAATACAACATCACCTTTTTTAGGTTCTACATCCACATGCGTTCTTTCAAGTCTAATATAGTTATTATTATCAATATCTAAATTTCCACCATTTTCATTTAATTTAGTTACAACTTCTTTTGATAATAAGTTGATATCACCTATAAAATTACATACAAATTCAGTTTTAGATTCATTGTATATTTCATTAGGTGTACCAATTTGTTCAATATAGCCTTTATTAAAAACTGCAATACGATCAGATAATGTTAAAGCTTCTTCTTGGTCATGTGTAACATAGATTGTAGTGATACCAAAATCTTTTTGCATCTTCTTTAATTCGTTTCTTAATTGAACACGAAGCTTTGCATCCAAATTAGATAATGGCTCATCCATACAAATAATATCTGGATCTGTAACTAATGCTCTAGCGATGGCAACTCTTTGTTGTTGCCCACCAGATAATTCAGATACAGGACGCTTTAACTGTTCTTCAGATAAATCAACACGATTTGCAATATCATGAACTTTTTTATCAATTTCCTGTTTAGGAAGTTTCTTTATTTTTAAACCATAAGCAATATTGTCATAAACAGTCATTGTTGGAAATAGTGCGTATGACTGAAACACAATACCGATATGTCTTTTTTCAATGTCAACTTTTGTAATGTCATTTCCATTAGAAATAACTTGTCCTTCACTTGGTTCTATAAAACCAGTAATAGTTCTTAAGGTTGTTGTTTTACCACAACCAGAAGGACCTAAAAATGTAAAAAACTCTCCATCCTTAACATCAACGTTAATACCATGTAGAGCTACAAAATCCCCAAATTTAACTTCAATGTTTTTTAATTCAATCATATATTTTTCCTACCTTAATATGTAATTTTAAACATGGTGGGCACAACATGCCCACCATGTAATAGTTTTATAAATTAGTTTTTATTACTCGCCTTGTTTTTGAGTTAATGTAGACCAATCTAAGTTATCCCAATCTGGAGTTGTAGGTGCCTTAGCATCATCATTCCAATAATAACCTAAGTTAGTTAAAATATTAGTCCACTCAGCAGAGTGAGCTGCAACATAAGTTGCATAGTTAGCACCTGTTCCTGGAATTTCTTTTAATGCAAAGTTTTCAATTTGATAAATTGGTGGAATGCCGTTAGGATATAAAACCTTAACTGCATCTTCATTGCATGGGTAAGAATCAAATTCTTCAGACCAAGCAATTTGAGTTTCAGCAGAGCCAAACCATTCAGCAAATGCTTTAACATGTTCAGTTTGTGCTTCAGTTCTACCTTCTTTATCAACGATACCTAAGTACTCAGCAATATAGTAAGTGCCATCAGCAAAGTCACATAATTGCCAGTTTTCAGGTTCAGTAGTTCCTTTTAATGGATGATCAGAAACACCATCACCAGCATCAATTTCACCATATAGTGAGCTTGAATAGAATGTACCGATAGCAACATCACCTCTGATTAAAGGTCTAATACCTTGTGAATCATCAACGAAGAATTTACCATCTGCACAGTA
>CADBMV010000134.1 GCA_902795865.1 uncultured Erysipelotrichaceae bacterium
AAAACTGGTTCTACTAGACGTAAACAGGGTCATCGTCAACCATACACTAAGTTAACTGTTGAAAAGATTGGCTAATGATTAAAGTAATATATGAAGTTAAAGATGATAAGTATAAGTCATTAGATGTTAGTGGACATGCACTATCTGATGAATATGGAAAAGATCTCATCTGTGCTTCAGTTAGTTCAATAATGTTTGGTTTCATGAATGCTTTAGATGCACTCAATGAAAATATTGATATTAAACAGTTAACTAATGAAATTAAGGTTGTAAATAAGTCTGATTCTGGTATTGTTCAAAATTACTTTGAGTTAGTAATGATACAACTAAAGACAATTGAAGAATCCTATGGAGACTTCATTAAACTAGAAAGGAAGTAAAACAAATGAAATATGTATTAAATATTCAATTCTTCGCTTCTAAAAAGGGTGTAGGTTCGACTAAGAATGGACGTGATTCACACTCAAAACGTTTAGGTGCGAAATTAGCAGATGGCCAATTTGCTACTGCTGGATCAATTATATATCGCCAAAGAGGCACAAAGATTCATCCTGGAACAAACGTTAAAAAGGGTGGAGATGATACATTATTCTGCTTAATTGATGGTGTTGTAAAATATGAACACTTAGGCAAAAACAGAAAGAAAGTATCTGTATATCCTGTAGCTTAATTATTAATCTTTAAAGCCCTCTTAATGGGCTTTTTATTTAACTATGCAATTTATTGATAAAGTAACTTTAAAACTAAAAGCTGGTAATGGAGGCAATGGAATTGTCGCTTTTAAACGTGAAAAATATAATCCTTTAGGAGGACCATCTGGAGGAGATGGAGGTAAAGGTGGCTCAATAATATTTAAAGTTGATACTAATAAATCAACTCTATTAGATTTAAGATTTTCTAAAATGATTAAAGCTAAAGATGGAGAAAATGGTAAGACTAATAATATGTATGGGGCATCTAGTGATGATGTGATTGTGAAGGTTCCATTAGGAACGATTGTTAGCGATTTAGAAACTGATGAAATTGTCGCAGATTTAAATACACTAGAATCTGAAGAAGTAATATGCCAAGGTGGTAAAGGTGGAAAAGGTAATTTTCACTTCAAATCATCTAGAAATAATGCTCCTGATTATGCAACTTTAGGTACACCTGGTCAAGAAAGAAATGTTTTAGTTGAATTAAAACTATTAGCTGATGTAGGTTTGGTAGGTTTACCTTCAGTAGGTAAATCAACTTTATTATCAGTTGTGTCTAATGCGAAACCGGAAATAGCTGATTATCCTTTTACTACACTAAAACCACAACTAGGTATGGTTAAGGTAGCTGATTCATCATTTGTAATGGCTGATTTACCAGGTTTAATTGAAGGTGCATCACAAGGAAAAGGTTTAGGACATGAGTTTTTAAAACACATTGAAAGATGTAGATTAATACTTCATGTTTTAGATATGGGCAGAGAAAATCCAATCAATGATTATGAAGTAATTAATGAAGAACTTAGAAAATATCCAGGTAATTTAGAAGATAGGCCTCAAATTGTCATCGCAAATAAGATGGATTTAGATAATGCTCAAGATAATTTAAATAAGTTTAAAGAAAAATATCCAGATCTTGAAGTATTTGAAACTACCACAATTATTAATGAAGGTTTAATGCCTGTATTATATAGAACTAAAGATTTACTAAAAGATTTACCACAATTTCCTTTATATGATACAAGTAAAACTGATACTAAAGTTGTCTATACTTATGAAGAACCTAAAGAATTTGAAGTCTACAATGAAGGTAATGGTATATGGAGAATTGAGGGTGAAAAAGTTGAAAGATTGTTCCATAATACTAACCTAGATGATGAAGATTCTGTATTAAGATTCTCTAGAGCTTTATCTAAAATGAAGATTGATGAAGCTTTAAGAGAAAAGGGTTGTAAAAATGGTGATCAGGTATTTATAGAAGATTATAGTTTTGAATTTATGGATGAAGAGTAGTGATACTCTTCATTTTTTTTAGAATAATTTGTAAACGTTTACATTTTTGTTATATAATGGAATGTAGGGTAAAAAACCCCAGGAGGTAAATATGAAAAAACTTTTAAAAGTACTTCTAGTAGTTTTAATCGCATTTGGCCTTGTTGCTTGTAACAATAATGGTGGCAATAGTGGCAACCAAGGTGGCGATGAACCTGTAACTGTTGCAGGTTTTGAAGGCTTAGAAGACTTAATTGCTGCTGCTAAGGAAGAAGGAGAATTAGTAGTTTATGGTTCTTGTGAAGAAGTTTATCTAGCTGCCGCTTGTGAACACTTCGAAGAATTATTTGGTATTAAAGTTCAATATCAAAGACTATCAACTGGTGAAGTACAAGCCAAAGTTGAAGAAGAAAAAGGTAATCCTTCAGCTGATGTATGGTTCGGTGGAACAACTGACCCTTATAACATCGTTGCAAAAGAAGGTTTATTAGAACCTTATGCTGCTAATCATGCTTCTCATTTAATGGGCGATGCTTATAAAGATGCTGGAAACAATTGGCATGGTATCTATAAAGGTATCTTAGGCTTCATGGTAAACAAAGATGAATTAGCTCGTTTAGGCGTTGATGCACCTAAAGACTGGGCTGATTTAACTGACCCTAAATATCAAGGTTTAATTTGGTTATCTAACTATAAAACTGCAGGTACTGCAAAGTTAGTTATCAACACAATGATTCAAAAATATGGTCATGATGAAGGTATTCAATACTTAGTTGATTTAGATAAGAATGTTCAAGTTTATACTAAATCAGGTTCTGGTCCATCTAAGAATGTTGGTACAGGTGAATGTGTTGTAGGTATTGGTTTCTTACATGATGGTATTACACAAATCGTTGATAACGGATACAAGAACATTGAATTAATTATTCCTAGTTCTGGAACTTCATTTGAAGTTGGTGCTACTGCAATATTCAAGGGTTGCGCTCATCCTAATGCTGCAAAACTATGGATTGAATATGCTCTATCTCCAGAATGTGTAGAATTAGCTGCTCAAAATGAATCTTATCAATTCTTAGTAATTGATAACGCTAAACAACCTGAATTAGCTACTGAATTTGGCCTAGATCCAAACAATGTTATGGATTATGACTTCGAAGATGCTAAAAACAATACAGATAAATATATCGAAGAAGTTATGACTGCACTAGGTGGTGGCGACGACAGATTTAAAACTGAATAATTAATTTAGCTAAAACAGGGGCGGAATGTTTTCGCCCCTTTCTTTAAATAAGGGAGACCAGCTATGAATCTGTCAAGTAATTTGATAGATAGCTTAATCCATTATTAAAACTCTGCGTTATTGTATTTATTTAAGTT
>CADBMV010000135.1 GCA_902795865.1 uncultured Erysipelotrichaceae bacterium
ATACTTTGGTTCTAGAAATAAGAAAAAACATCCTGATAAGATGGAAATTAAGAAATTCTGTCCTAGATGTAATAAACAAACAGTACATAAGGAGAAAAAATAGGCTAATTGCCTATTTTTAAATAATATGGAAATAAAAAGATTTGTTTTGGGGCCAATGGAAACCAATACTTATTTATTAAGTATAGGTAATGATGCAATCCTGATAGATCCTGCATCTAAGCCAGAAAAACTTATTAATATTCTAGAAAACTACAAACTTAACGCATTATTACTTACCCATGGCCATTTTGATCATATAAAAGCTGTAGATGGTTTATATGAATATTATCATTGTCCTGTATATCTGAATATGGCAGATGAATATTTAGCTAGAGATAAATATTCAGGAAGTGAATTTGGTTATGTTTCTTATATAAGTTGTCCAATAAATGATTTAAAAGAAGGGACAATGAATATCGGACCATTTAACTTTGAAGTTATATTTACTCCTGGTCATAGCGAAGGATCAGTCATATATGTATTTGAAGATAGTATATTTACAGGAGACACCTTGTTTAGACTCACGGTCGGACGAACTGATTTAAAGGGCTCAGACCCACGTAAATTAAAAGAATCCTTAAGAATTTTCAAAAATTTTGAAAAGGACTATAAAATATATCCAGGCCACGATATGCCTAGTTTACTATCTTTTGAGCTAAGTAATAATTATTTTTTAAGATAAAAATGCAAGAAATTGCATTTTTATTTAGGAATTTACACTTTTTATTTGAATTATGAGTAGGAGGTGTAAATCAATGGAACAACGATTAATAGCGCTATTAAGACTTGCCTTAAAGTACAACGCCACAGATATTCATTTCACTTTGAGACATCAAGAAATACTTATTGAAATGAGAATTGATGGAAGATGTCATAAGGTAAAGAGTAAATTTGAAGATTCTAAATTAATTAGATATCTTCAATATCTTGCGAATTTGGATGTAGGTAATATTACTAGTCCACAAACTGGACAATTTGAAATGGAAGTTGATGGTAATTTATTATCATTAAGATTTGCGATTATATCCAAATTAAACTTTTCTAATGGAGTTTTAAGAATATTAAATTCCAAACTAAGAGTTAATGCTGATAATTTATCTAAGGTAGATGCACAAAACGCATATTTTAAATCACTATTGAATAAAGATTGTGGACTAATTCTTTTTTCTGGACCTACAGGATCGGGCAAGACCACAACTTTATATTCTTTACTAAAAAGCGTAAATAATAAAAAGATTTATTCAATTGAAGATCCAATAGAAGTCTACCATGATAATTTTATTCAATTAGCTGTAAATGAAAGTGTTGGCTTAGATTATGAAGAAGGTGTTAAACAAATATTAAGACATGATCCAGATATTATTATGATAGGTGAAATTAGAGATTTTAAAGCTGCAAGAATTGCGGTTATTGCAGCTAATACTGGACATTTGGTTTTATCAACAATCCATACATCACGTGCCAGCTCGTGTATCTCAAGAATGGTAGAACTAGGTGTAAATGAGGATAATTTATTTGAAAATCTATTATGTATCTCTAATCAAAGAATGCTTATAAATAAGCATAATAAAGAGAAAGTTGTTTTATATGAAATTATGGATAAAGATGAAATAGATTATTATCGTAATAATCATTACAATTCTTCATCATTTGTGAATATTGAAACACAGATAGCAATAGGTATAAAAAATGATATCTTTGAAAAAGATATTTTATGATAATAGATTAAGTATTGAAGATATCACATATTTAAGTAAGCTTCTAAATACAAATTTATCCATAAGTGAATGTTTTGAATTAATATCCAACAACAAAAACAAAAATATTCTTCAAAGCATCAAAAACAAACTTGATGAAGGTATTTCTATTGATAAAGCTATTAAAGAGTATTTACCTAAACAGATAGAAACATATATTTTAGCTTTATTAAGTAATCTTTCGTTTTCAGAAACATTATCTTTATCATTAGATTTTTATAATAATAATGAAAATAGTAAAAAAGAATTGATAAATAATATTGCCTATCCTTGTATATTATTGTTTATATCTGTAACGTCACTATATTTATTTGATTTATATGGCATTGATTCAATAATGAATGTCATGAATTCTTTTAATAATCAAAATAATATATATCTAGGAATAAGAATTATCTTAAGGATTGTGATAAATGCGTTTTATATCTTCGTATTGATTGTTACGGGATTATTTGTTTACTATCTAAATCCTAAAAGAATAGCAATTATGTATATATTTGTTTCAAAATATTTTCCTAATTCTCTAATCAATATCTATTATTGTGAAGAGTTTATGTCACTACTATTAATATGCACAAAAAAAGGTTACAAAACAAAACAATCATTAGCTATTCTTAAAAACATGAAAAGTAAGCCAATTATATCTTTTCTAGCCTTTCATTTAGATGAAGGATTATTAAAAGGAGAATCATTTAAACAAGCAATATCTAAAACTTATTATGATTCTTCTTTAGCAAGATTTATTAAGATTGCAAACTATACTAATGATTTTTCAAATATTATTTCATCTTATGTGCAATTAAGTAAACAAAGAATTCAAAACAAACTAAAAAAATACACATTGACTATTCAATTAAGTACATATCTATTCATTGGTTTGATAGTGATATTTATCTATCAAATACTATTTATGCCAATGCAGGCAATAAGTTTATATTAGAAAGAAGGTAAAAATGAAAAATAATAAAGGATTTACATTACTAGAAATGGTAGTGGTAGTAATAATTATTTCTATCTTACTACTACTAACAATTCCTAACGTTTCAAAAATAATAAATTCAGTTGATTCAAAAGCTTGTTCAGCTATGACTAAAGTAGTAGATTTAGCAATTGCTCAATTTAAACTAGATTATGGAAGTGTACCAAATTCTATAACTGATTTAGTTAATGGTGGTTATTTAGATGAATCTCAGACTAAATGTTCAAATGGTTCAGTTTTAACAATAGTGGATGGTCATTGTGTATACAACTAACAAAGGTTTTACAATGCTACAAATGCTGATAAGTTTATGCCTTATAACAAGCCTATCTTTATTGTATTTAAATATTAATTACACACTTAATTTTGATCACTATTATTTCATAAATGATTATTTATATATTCAATCAGAATCAATTTTATCTAAACAAGAACATGTATATGAAAAAGGAATTAGATTTAATAGTATGGGCCATATTAATCAAGGACGCACAATTGATATTAATAAACACAAAGTAATTGTGCACTTAGGTAATGGTTATGTCACGTATGAATAAGGGTTTTATAATGCTTGATAGTCTATTATCAGTATTTATTGTGACATATATATGTCTTATGTGTTTTTCAATATATAAAACAATTGAACAGTATGAAAAATCATATATTAATTATCAATTTAATTCTAATGATCGTTATGAAGAAATCTTTAATACTTTAATTGTTTGTGAAGCGTGTGAAGTAGATGAATCAGATTAGAAATATAATTGGAATCATTATTTTAATAACGATATTACCATTAAGTAGTTTAGCTTTTAATTATGTATCTAAAATAGATTTTAATTATAACGATATTAATGATGAATTAGCTTTATGTCAATTAAGAGAATATCTACTTATTAGTTATGATATTAAAGTCAATCATTACTCATTAGATTTTATATATAAGAATAAAAATTTTAATTTAAATCTCGTGAATAATAAACTACTTATGCAACCAGGAACACAAATAATATTAAATGACATTGATGATGTATATTTTGAAAGAAAAGGTGAGTATATTTATGTTGTATATACAAAGAATAATGAAACATATGAAAGAATCATCGCTTCAACAAAAGGGATTTATCTCGACGAGTTTTCTGATTGTTTTATCGATAATGATGTCTTTGATAGCGATCAAGAGTGATTACATTTATAAGGCAAATAATGTTTATATTAATTTAAAGGAATATGAAGATATTTTCGAATTAGAAGCTTTAGTTTTAACATATGCAAAGTGTTATTTAATTCAAAATAATGAACTGGATGATTTTATAGTTAATGGAATATATGTAAGTACATATGGTAGTGGAAATAGTTATGAACTATATTTTGATAATTATGTAATGAAGATAGATGTATATGAAAGAATGATAATAGACTATTCTATGAAAAGATTATAAAAAAATATAGCTAATTCCATAATAATATTTAATGCCTTACATTTAAATTTTAACCCTACAAATAATAACTTTGTATAAAACGAGTTAAAAAAGTAGTAATAATTAGTAAAACTCAGGATAT
>CADBMV010000136.1 GCA_902795865.1 uncultured Erysipelotrichaceae bacterium
AAGATAATTATCTAGATTGTCTAAAATATATCCAAGATAACTATGGCTATGACAAATATGATGGTGTATGTCATATTATTCCTAATACTTGTTTAATGGTTATGGCGATGTGTTATGGAGAAAATGATTTTTCTAATACATTAGAAATGCTTAATAGAAGTGGTTGGGATACTGATTGTAATTGCGGTAATGTCGGAAGTATTTTAGGTGCGATAGTTGGTTTAGATGACATTGATGAATCTTGGATTAAACCAATCAATGATATTGTGAATTGTTCAAGTAGTGTCGGTTGCTTAAATATTCAATATATTTCTGAAAGTGCAAAGTTGTTTACAAAACTTGCATATAAACTAGAAGATATAGAAATCACTGATATGCCTTTATTCAATCTAAAATATGGAAGTAAAGGATTCTTTTGTAAAGAAGGTGAAATTCAAGTTGTTGATGATACTTTATATGTAAATAGTAAGGACATATATAAATACACATACTATTTAGCTGATGATATTTATGATGCAAGATATGATCCTGAGTTTTCACCATTAATATATCCAAATGAAGAATTGATAGTTGAACTTGATTCAAAAGAAAGACAAGAGATGTATTTATATTGCATTGATTGTAATGGCAAACAATACTTAGGTGATAAAACAAATATTATTGGAAGTGGACAACTTAAAATGACTATGCCAAAAGGCTTAAACCTTATTATCAATAAAATTGGCATTATAGCTAATAAACCTTATTCAATCATTTCTTATAAAGTTAATAGAAAACCAATAATTGAATATGAATTCTCTAACTATCCAATTGATCACTATGGACCAAGATATGAAGGTGATTATATGAATAATATAAGAGGCTTTGTGAAGCATTCTGGTGATTGGAGTATAAACGAAGAAGGTTTGATAGGAAAAAGTAAAAGTTCAGCTTTGATATCTTCAGGTTCATATGGCGGAAGATATAAGACAATTGAATGGCAATTTATGCCAATTGAAGGCCATGAACATAAGTTAGTATTCAATATGAAAGACTATGGTCATTTTATGAGTATTGGTCTAAATAAAGATTGTGTTGAGCTAATAGAAAAAGATGTTTGTGAAAAGCTTATCAAGAGATGGAATTTTAAGCAAAATCAAGAAAAAACCATATTGAAACTGACATGCCTAGATGATAAAATGATAATGTTATTAAGTGGTGAAGAATTCACCTTGGATAAAGTATCACAGCTTCATGATTTATATGGTATTTATTTAGGTAAAGATACCATAAACCTCAGTATTGGTTTAAAGATATCTTAGACATATCTTAAACATATAAAAGAAGGAGAGTGTAATGAAAAAATTTCTAACAATTTTGCTTACAACATTAATGGTATTCACATTAGCTGGCTGTAACAACAATTCTGGAAATGGTGGTAACACACCTGACCCTGAGCCAACTGATGATGGCGTAACTAATGTTGCTGTATTAATTCCTTTTAGAGGCGACCAATCATACTATGATACTGTTGCTTTCGCTGCTGATGAACTTGATGCTGCAGACAACAATATCAAAGTTGATGTATTTGAATGTGATCCTAATGGTACAAAAGAAGAATCAAACTGGATGAACTGGTTCGACAACGTTTGCGAAGAAGGCAAATACGATTTAGTTGTTTGTGGTAATGGTAACTATGAACCATTCTTATTCGCTGCTTGTGAAAAATATCCTGATCAATTATTCTATAATTTCGATAGTAGTGCTATTCCTGCTTCAGGTGTACCAGCTAATTGCTATGCTGTTGACTGGGCATTAGATGATTTAGGTTACCAAGTAGGTTCATTATCTGCTGCTATAACTAAGAGTGGTGTTGTTGGTGTTGTAGTTGGTGATGATACTCCTGATATGAACCAATTCATTGGTGGCTATTGCCAAATCTTAACTGAAAAAGGTGTTAAGTATTTAATTTCTTACTGTGGTGCTAAATGGATGGACCCAGCTTTAGGAAAAGAATTAGCTGACAGCATGATAGCTAAAGGTGCTGACGTTATTTGGGAAGTTGCTGGTGGAACTGGTAATGGTGTAGTTGAAGCTTGTTCAGCTCATGAAAACGTTTGGGAAATCGGTGTTGACAGAGACAGATATGCAGAATTTGTTGAGTCAAAACCAGAATGGGCAAATACAATCTTAACATCTGCATTAAAGAATACTAACGTTGCATTTAAAGCTGTATGTGAAATGGTTGCTAATGGTACTTATAATGAAAAACTTGGCAAGTTAGAAACTTGGGGTATCGCTTGGAATGGTGTTGGTTTAGCTGAAAATGATTTCTATATGGCTAACACAACTGAAGAAGTTAGAGCTCAAATAGCTGCTGACTTAGCAAGAGTTTCTAGTGGTGAAGTTGAAGTTGTTGATACAAAATTAATGGATGATGCAACATATGCTTCAGAATGGCCAACAATCAGAGATGCTGGTCGTATTGAATAGTATATTTTACAATTTATAATGATAAAATCATGCGCTATTTTCAAGCGCATGATTTTTTAAAAATATAGGAGGTCTAATGAAAGAAACTATATTAAAACTTGATAATGTTACCAAAGTCTATCCTAATGGAACAGTTGCCAACCGTGACATTAACATGGAATTCGAAAAAGGTGAGATACACTCCGTTGTAGGTGAAAATGGTGCTGGTAAATCAACTTTGATGAAGATGATTTTCGGTATTGAAAAACCATCGAGTGGCACTATCACGTATAAGGGACAAGAAGCAAAATTTAATAGTTCAATGGATGCTATTCATGCTGGTATTGGAATGGTTCACCAACACTTTATGCTAATACCATCGTTTAGTATTGTTGATAATATTATTCTTGGTGATGAACCAACTAAAAGCATTTTCATTGATCAAAACGAAGCAACAAAGAAATGTCAAGAATTATCAGACAAGTATGATTTCGAACTCGATGTTACTGCCAAGGTATCAACTTTATCTGTTGCAAAAAGACAAAAAGTCGAAATATTAAAAACTTTATATCGTGATGCTGAATTAATTATTTTAGATGAACCAACTTCAGTATTAACTCCTCAAGAAACTGAGAAATTGTTTGATCAATTGCGTCAATTTAAGCAGCAAGGTCATACTATTATTTTCATTTCTCACAAGTTAGAAGAAGTTAAAAAGATTTCTGATAAAATTTCTGTAATAAGAAATGGTGTTAGTAAAGGTACTTATCTAAATGAAGAGTTAACTATGGAGCAATTAACTAATTTAATCATAGGCAGAGATTTAGATAGTGACATGGATAAATATAAAACTCATGAAGATTTTAATAACGAAAAAGCTTTAGAAGTTAAAAATTTATACATGGAAAAAAATAATAAACCAGTTTTAGACAATATATCTTTTGCTGTTAAAAAAGGTGAAATACTTGGTGTTGCCGGCGTTGAAGGAAATGGCCAGCAAGAACTTGTGAAATGTATTACTGGTTTAGAAGAAACTGCTTATACTGGCGATATTTTCATTTGTGGAAACAGAGTTAATGACTTTAATATCAAGAAAAGAAGAGATGTGGGTATGGCTTATATACCAGAAGATAGAATGAATGATGGTGTTGCTGGTGAACTGCCAATTTCTGATAATCTAATATCAACTTATTACACAAGAGAAGATATTAATAAAAAAGTTTTTATGGATACTAAAAAGATAGATGAAGTATCTGAAGAATTAGTAAAAACATTTGCGGTAAAAACAAAAACTGCTAAAGCAAATGTTAATAGCTTATCAGGTGGTAATGTTCAAAAGGTTGTTGTAGCTAGAGAATATAATACAAATTCAAAGTTTATGATTGCTGAACAGCCAACACACGGTATAGATATTGGTTCAGAAGAATTTGTACACCATAAACTTATTGAGATGAGAAATGCTGGTGCAGGAATACTTTTAGTATCCGCCAATTTGAATGAAGTAATGAATTTGTCTGATCGTATCATTGTTATGTTTGATGGAAAAATTGCTGGTTATTTTAAAGATGCAAATGATGTAGACGAATCAGATTTAGGTATGTATATGCTTGGTGCTAAGCGTCAATCTATTGAAGAAACTGGAGGTGCATTAAATGACTGATAGAAGTGATAAATATTCGAATAAATATAAACTTTCTATTTCTAACCCCAAAGTATTTGATGCAGTGAAAATGGGTATTTCAATTTTAATTGGTTTAACCATTTCATTTGTGATTCTTATTTTTGTTAGTAATAATCCTGTTAATGCCATAATCACAATATTAACAGGCCCTTTAACAAAAACAAGGTATATTGGTGGAGTTATTCAAAGTTTTATTCCTTATGCTTTTGCAGGATTATCTGCCGGTGTATTATTTAAAGCTGGAGCATTTAATATGGGTTCTGAAGGTGTTTTTATCTTATCTGGTGTAGTTATAACTGCTATAGCAACTTCTCCAATTACTACAAGCTCTATATTACATCCAATACTATGTTACTTAGGAGCTATTGTTTTTGGCGGTACAGTAATGATACTTCCGTCATTATTAAAAGCTAAATTTAATACTAATGAAATGGTAGTATCTTTGATGCTTAATTCTGTTTATGCTGGTGTTGCTGCTTATTTAGTTAGAACTTTTCTAGGTACTGTACAAAGAGGAAGTAATAGTTCAAAAGACTATTTATTAACAGCTAAAATTGGAAATATTTATGAACCTTTAAAAATTTCCGTTTGTTTATTTTTGTTAATTGCAGTAACTATTATTCTTTATCTTGTTATGACAAAAAGTAGATTGGGTTATCAAATCAGATTAGCTGGTACGAATCCTAGTTTTGCAAACTATTCAGGAATAAATGCTTTTAAGCTATCTATTACTACAGCAGCTATTGCTGGAGTATTATCTGCAATGGGAGCAACAACAGCATTGCTTACACAAACATCTTATTACACGCCTTCTCAATCACTAGTGGGAATAGGTTTCTCAGGAATGTTGCTTGCAATGCTTGGAAGAAATAACCCGATAGGTATAGTTATTGCAGCATTCTTAGTTAAATATTTAGAACAAGGTTCTCAAATCTTATACTTCGTTGATAATAAGGTTCCTTCAGAAATAATTGCGATTATTGAAGGTGTTATCATAATGCTTGTTTCATCGCAATATTTCTTAAGAAGATTTAGAGAAAGAAAATTGCTTGAGGAGGGGCTAGAAGAACATGCTGAATAATATTATTGAAACAATCTTTTCTATGAGATTTCTATTACAAGTTATACGTTTAGCTACTCCGATTATTTTTGCATCAATCGGTGCTTTTGTAGCTGCAAGTTGTGGTATTGGCAATATTGCTATTGAATCAATCATGACATTTGCAGCTCTTGCTGGAATTATTGGAAGTTATTTAAGTGGAAGTGCTTGGGTTGGTGTGATTGTTGCCGTCATCGTTGGAATGCTTACTGCTTTATTAATAACATTCTTTTCAATGAGACTTGGAGCTGATCCATTCCTAATAATGATAGCTTTGAATACTTTTGCTGATGCCGTTGCAATCTTTATCTTATTCCAATTCACAGGTGAAAAAGGATCTTCTGCATCTTTAGCAACAAAATCACTTGGTGTAATAGATATTCCAATTATTAAGGATATTCCAATAATTGGAGAAATCTTTTCTGGCCAATATGTATTAACTTATGTTTGCTGGATATTAGTCATTTTAACATTTATAGTTTTATATAAGACTCCATTAGGTATGAGAATGAGAGCTTGCGGTTTAAATGCAGACGCTGCTAAAACTGCTGGCATTAATGTTGAAAGACTACAAAAATTATCTCTTGCATTATCTGGTTTATTTGCTGCACTTGGTGGAGCTTATCTATCAATTAATTATTTAAAAATATTCACTAAAGGAATGGTTTCTGGCCAAGGATGGATGGGTGTAGCTGCAAATGGTATTGCTAATGGAAACTATTTATCATTAATTTTATCTGCAATAATCTTCTCGTTTTTTAGAGCTGTTTCGATTATCTTTAGCTCAAATTCATCATTTCCAACAGATTTAGTTGGTGCAATTCCATACTTATCTGTATTTATAATATTAACTGTTGTTTCTATCGTAAATTACTATCGTATTAAGCGTGGTAAGGTAGAAGAACAATAATGAGAAAGATAATTATAGATTGTGATCCTGGCCATGATGATATCATGGCCATCATTACAGCTCTAGCACATAAAGATGAATTAGATATTATAGGTATAACAACAGTTGCAGGAAATCAAACTTTAGATAAAGTTACAAATAATATATTAAAAGTTGAAAATTATTTAGGAATCAATATTCCTGTTTATTCAGGATATGATAAACCAATTATTAAACCATCAATGCCTCAACCAATAGCGCATGGCGAAAGTGGTATGGATGGACCAATACTAGAAGAAAGTAAAGTTAAAGCTAGTAATAAACATGCTTTAGATTTTTACAAGGAAGTATTAGAAAAAGAAAAGATTACTATTGTAGCTTTAGCTCCATTAACAAATCTTGGTATGCTTATAGCCACTTATCCTAATCTTAAAGATAATATTGAACAAATCGTATTAATGGGTGGAGCTTTAAATGGAGGAAATATTAATAAATATGCTGAATTTAATATTTGGCATGATCCTGAGGCTGCAAAGATTGTATTTGATTCAAATATAAAAGTAGTTATGGCACCAATTGAAGTATGTGAATCTGGTGCGATATTACTTAGTGAAGTAAACAATATTTCTTATGATAAAAAAGTTTCTAAACTAGTAAGAGAACTATTTGATTTTTATTGTAACTATGCAATTGAAAGAAATTTAGATCGTACTTCTATATTTGATGTAGTACCAATTGTATATTTATTGAAACCAGAATTATTTAAATATGAATTAGGTACTGTTGATATTGTATTAGATGGTGTTGACAGCCAAGGACAGACAATCTTTAAAAAAGATGAAAATGGATGTCATATAGTATTGCTTGAAACAGATAGAGAAAGATTTATTAAAGTGTTTATTGATGCGATTAATGTTTTAGATGATAATTAAGAAAGGTTTAATATGAAATATAAGATTTACTTATCAGGTCCTGATCGTTTACTTAAAAATGGAAAAGAAATATTTGAAAAGTATTCTCTCTTATGTGAAAAGTACGGTTTTGAATTACTTAAAATGCCTGCTGAATTGTTTATTCATAATAGTGATGAAAAGCAAGGCTATGAATTGGCTAATAAAAGACTAGAACTAATTAAACAAGCTGATATTGTTATAGCTGATACGATGGATTTTAGAAGTAATGTTGAACCATATTCTGAATCTGCATTTGAATTAGGAATTGGCTATGCATTAAAAAAGAAATTGTATTGTTATATGTTAGACATAAGAGCATGTGCTGATAGATATGTTTTAGAAAAGAAAACTAATGAACATGGCAATATTGTTGATGAAAATGGTATAACATTTGAACCTGGTCCTGTTAATTTAATGTTAGAGTATTCTAGTAAAGTTGTAGAAGGTGACTTTGAAGATGCTTTAAAAGCTGCTCACAAAGATATGTATGAGGTGTAATCATGTTTATAGATAAAAATGGAGTATTGAGAAAACCTGTTGTTTATTTAGCTGATTTTGAAATGTTTCTTCCAACTTGTGAACAGACTATAAAGTATTGGAAGAGTATTTGTGATAAATATGGATTTATAGGTCTTTTTCCTGGAGAAGGTGAGCCAGTAGAACCTGGAGAAGATTTCTGGAAAAGAGTTTTCTTGCATGATGTAAATCATATGTACAATAGCGATATGGTGATAGCGCAACTTGATGATTGGCGTGGTAATCAACCAGATAGTGGAACATTATTTGAAGCAGGATACTTTGTTGCATTAGGTATGCCTGCATATGGTTTTTATAATAGTTCTAAAGGATTATTAGACAAGATTAAGGATAAACAATTAATTGATGGTGTTTATTATGATGCAGATGGCTATGCAATTGAAGATAGAGGATTTGTATTAGATAATATGTTGTCTTTAATTAAAATTGCCCCAACATTTGAGCAAGCATGCAAACTCGCAAGAAAAGATTTTGATGAAATCTTAATTAAAAACGGTTATGAACCTTATAAAGTAAATGACAACTAAGTTGTCATTTTATAAATATTTAAATGTTTTGTTTATTGACTTAAAGAAATCAGAAAACTGTGGATATATTTGTAAGTAAAGTTCAAATAATTTTTGATATTTATGATGATTA
>CADBMV010000137.1 GCA_902795865.1 uncultured Erysipelotrichaceae bacterium
CTGCATCTGATGTAATTGCATTAATTTTAAACTCTTTATCATCGACCTTTGTTTTGTCTAACTTAGTTAAATCATCAACTGATTTTTTAGTATCGGCATAAGTCTCTATTTTTACCTTTTTATCTTGCAAAGATTTTTTTTGACTTTCCAAATTACTTAATGCAGTTTTCACATTCTCATCTTGTGATAATTCAGGATGAATCAATATCTCTCCACGAATTGCATCAATTTTACTTTGTACCTCTGCTAAATCAGAATCAATATTTCCTAAAGAAGCCTGAATTTCAACAGCAGTAGGTTCTTGTAATTTATCCAGTTTCTTTTGCAACTTATCAACTTTTGCCTGTGCATCTTTTTCATTAATTCCTATATCAATACCAGCTTGAACCTTTGTTAAATCAGCTTTTGCACTTTTTAACTTTTTCTCTAAGTCAATATGAGTTTCAATATTAACAGTAGCTTTTTGAGTTAATTCCTCTTTTTGTTGTTTAAGTTCTTTTAACTCTTTCTTTGCATTTTTAATTTTAGAATCATCAATATCTACACCAGCAGCCTTTTGTTTATGTAAACTATCAATTTCAGATTCTAAATCGGTAATCTGCTTTTGAGCAGCAACAATACCATCACCAAAGGTATCAAATATTTCATCTCCCCAATCAAATTTCGCACCATATTCTTCCATTTCTCCGAACATAGCTTGAACCATAGGCATAGAAAGATTTAAACCTTTAGCAAAATCCTCCATCATTTTACCGCCAGCAACTTGATATTCTTTTTTCTTCTTATCAAAAACCATCAAACCCTGTTCAACAGCTTTATCACAGAAGTTAGCAATATTCAATCCTGCTCTGTTTTTATCATTATCATAAGTGAACATATCAGAAACACTTTTTAAATACTTTTGAACTGCCTTTTCATTTTCGGCATTGACAGAATCAGGAATAATCAAATCAAGAGAGGTTTTATAATCCTCCCTGCCAACTTTTCCGTAATTCTCATATTTTGTATTATTTAGTGTATCATCTATTTTCTGTATCGCTGTCAGAGTATCATCGAACATATCACCTGATTCAGATGCACTTTGAGCAGCTTTCCACTCATTGTATGTACTTATTGATTCTTTAAGTGAAGCATTAAGCACATCTAACTGGTCACATTCTGCTAAATATCCATTATTCTGTTCCTCACAAGCAGATATTTGTTGCTGGATTTTCTGGATTTCTTCATCAGTCAGATTATTTTTCTCTGATAACTGTCTTTTGTATTCCTCTATCTGATTGATGTTTTCCATATATTGAGCTTCACGCAACTCTTTATTTGTATTATTGATAGCAGTCTGTTCCTCAACTTTTGCTTTTGCAATCTCCCTAGCCTTGTCAGCGTTAAGTTGCATAGAACCATTGACATACTCTAATGCAGATTGATAATCTTTTAATTCATCAGAATTATAATCTTCCACAGAAATAGATTGTCCTGTTGTTTGTGCATTAAGAACTTCATTTAATTTTGAAATAGAAGTAGTTGCTTCTGTTGATTTTTCTGATAAGGTATTAAGAGCTTCTGTAACATATTGAATACCTTTTACAGCTTCTTCGGTTTCCTCTAAAGAACTGTTATATTGTTCAATAGTATCAGATAATTCGGGAATATCCGCTAAAGCATCAACAACCGCATTTTCAATTTGTTCTTGACTTCCCACAAATTCGTCACTTGATTTAGCGGTCTTAATCAAAGAATCTCTTAGAGTTTCGTATTCCTCTATTGTTTCTGGAACTCCATTTTTACCTACATAATCATTATATTGTAATTGAGCAGCGGTCTTATTTATATCTTCAATATAACCAGAAAGAGTTTCATATTGCTCTGAAAATTCACTTAATTTAGAATTGATACCATTATAAATATCAGATTCAGATAATTCCTCTCTGGTGTACATATCGCCTATTTTAGATTCTAATGTTTCTTTCATCTTTTGGAGATTATCATATATTTCAATAACACCTTCAATAGTAGTATTATCACCTATATATATACCACCACCAGCAGAACCATAAGAACCAGCACTTATTAGACCAGCATCTTTTAATACTTCTGCAAATTTTGTTGTTCCCTTTTTCTCATCATGACTAAAATTAATCATTGAGAAACTATCAATCCAACCATCTTTTGTGGTATCTAACAAATCTTCTTTTGCAGCTTTATATCCACTTGTTAATTCTGATAATTTTTCTTTTAATGATTCTGTTGTAACACCTTTAATCGCATCATCTAAAGAACCATATTTCTGAATCAGATTTTCAAGCTCTGATTGTTCGACACCTAAAGCCTTTAATAAATCCTCTTTTGCGGAAGTTAATGCTTCTGTTGAACCAGTATTATTCTTATATGCAGCATCAGCTTGTCGATACGCATTGTATAATTTAATTATTTCATCAGCTTCTTTTCTGGCAGATTCACCAACTTCTAAAGCAGCTTCTCTAGCTTCTTTTTCTTTATTTACCCAATTTGTGATAGCAGTAATAATAGCAGAAATAGCAATAGATAATCCCATTGAAATTGCCATATTTAAAGCTGTTGTAGCAGCCTGTAAAGCAATGGTTTTTACTCTTGCTGCTATCATTGATGCACCTAAACCATTAATTGCTACTTTGCCACCATTAGCACTTACCACAACGGATTGAGCAGCATTAGAAGAATTTTGCATAGTACGATACCATGCGGTCTGTGCAGTTGCACCTCTGTCAATTTCAGCATTATAAGCCTTAATTGCAGCAATATCAGATTTAGAAACAACCAAATTTGTAAATAAATTTCCAGCCCCATTTTTAATTTCACTACCTAAACCTTTTATTCCACCTTGCTTGAAAGCAGTAGATAGGTTTGAAAATGTTGCCTTAATTGATGTACCTATATTTCTAAGGCTGGTATTCATTATTGTTAATTTGTTAAGAAAGCCATCTGCATCAGTATTTAATTTAATAAATCCATTCCCTTTAAAGGATAATGCAGCAGTTACCACACCAATTAATGTAGGTAAAACACCAAATTTATCAATAACTTTATCTATTGTATCAATGAAATGCGTTACTCCATCTATCAGTCCTTTTAAAAAATCAGACTTTAAAAAAGTTTGTGATAAAGACTGTAAAGATGCAGCCAATTTATTTACTCTTGCTTCTAAAGATTCCATCCATTTCTCATGTTCCCTCATTGCAGAACCTTCAGAATTAAGAGAAACATCTAAGGCTTGTCTTGCTACATCAAAATTATTCATCAAAGATGACATTACATTACCTTGATGTTTTCCTGCTAACAACTCTGTAATAGAAGCCTGTTGAATATCAGTAAGGTCTTGCCATTTTTGAGATAATTCATCCATTATCTGATAAGTAGATTTGAA
>CADBMV010000138.1 GCA_902795865.1 uncultured Erysipelotrichaceae bacterium
ACACACTGTTTGGAACTGAGTTCACACAGTAGTTGGAATTACCATCTAGTGTGTACACACTATTTGGTTAGGTTCCTTTCTTAGTTGCTTTTTTAGCTACCTTTTTAGGAGCAGCTTTTTTAGCTACTTTTTTAACTGCCTTTTTAGCAGGAGCTTTCTTAGCTACAGCTTTTTTTGGAGCAGCTTTCTTAGCAGCAGTCTTCTTTGCAGCAGCTTTCTTAGGAGCTACTTTCTTTGCAACTTTCTTAGCAGGTGCTTTCTTTGCTACAGCTTTCTTAGCAGGAGCTTTCTTAGCTACGGCTTTCTTAGCAGGTGCTTTCTTTGCTACAGCTTTCTTAGCAGGTGCCTTTTTTGCAACTTTCTTAACAGCCATTTTAATTTTATCCTTCCTTCTTTTTTAAATTGTTTTTTTTATGAGGAACTATTAACCTCAAATATAATTATAAATACTTATTTTTTTTAATGCAATATTTTTACAATAAATTTTTTTCAATGAAATGATTGATGTGATTAAAATAATTTGGATCATTTATCGCAAAACAATGTCCTTCATTAGGTACTGGATAAAATTTCTTTTCGCCTAAGTTATGATTATATAATTTTTTAGACATTTCATATGGAACTAATTCATCTTCCATTCCATGTATAAACATAATTGGTATTTCATTCTTATCTAAACTTTTTTTAACATTAACATCTTCAAATGAATAACCAAATTTATCAATCATTTGTTTTTCAATTAACTTTAGAATTAGTTTTGTATACTTTAAATCATGTTCTTTTCTAATTACATAATCAATTTCTTCTTCCATAGAAGAATATCCACAATCTTCAATGACACATTTGATATTTTTAGGAAGTTTTTGGTTTAAAGACAACATTACTGTTGCCGCACCCATTGATACACCATATAAAACAATATTCACATCAGGATTATTTTTAATTAAATAATCAATCCATAAAGTAATATCTAATGATTCTTTAAAACCATAAGAATAATATTCTCCTTGTGATTCACCAGCTGATCTTTGATCAATAATTAAAGTATTATATCCTAATGAATCAAAACCATACGCACGATCTAACATACCATATTTATTATTACTAATGCCATGAACTAATATTACATAATTATTAGTTTCATGATTTGATACATTTAAAGCTTTTAATTTTAATCCATCAAATGATTCAATTTCAGCATCAGTTACATTAGATTCTTTCAACCAATTACTATATTTTTCTTCAATAATATAATCTTTATCATTTCTATAGAAAATCTTTTTAAAAATATCATTAGAAATTTTCTTATAAGCTATATAAGATGATGCAGTAATTATTGAAGATACACCAATAACGGTTTTAGCTTTCATTAACTTAACTCCTTTTTCTTTTCGATTAAAGTTTTATATGAATTTTCATAATTAATTAATTTATTCTTTTCTTCTTCTACTTTCTCTTTTGGAGCTTTTGAAATAAATTTTTCATTATTAAGCATATTATTAGATCTTTCTATTTCTTTTTCTAATCTCAATAATTCTTTATCAATTTTTTCTAGTTCAGCTTGAACATCAACTATTTCATTCATTAAATAGAATACTTTTCCAAAACTTAGAGGTCTTACAATTGTTTCTTCATTAGTAGAATCAATTATATTTAGTTTAACCATACGATATAGAATTTGTTTCAAAGAATCATCTAATTCCATACCTTCTACAATAATATTTAATTCTTTAGAAGGTTTAATATCATTCTCTGTACGTATTTCTCTAGTTTGTTTAATAATCTCAATTATTCTATCAATAGAAATAGCTTTATCTATATTTATATCATCTATGATTTCTGGCCATTTTTCTACTACAATACTTTCTGAATCAGAATGAATACTTTGATATATTTCTTCTGTAACAAACGGAATAAAAGGATGCAATAACTTTAAAATAGCTTCTAGTACATAAATTAGAGTATTTAATGTTTCATGTTTAACACTAAGATCTTCACTATTTAATGCTGACTTAGTAAATTCAATATACATTGAACAAAAATCATCCCAAACAAATGAAATTGTTTCATTACCTGCAATAGCTAGTTCATACTTATCTAAGTTATTAGATACAGATTTAATGGTGTTGTTTAATCTATTTATAATCCAATTATCAATTTCATTATTGATTGAAGGTTTTTGATATTTATATGTTTCATCAATATTCATTAAAACATATCTTGATGCATTCCATAATTTATTGATAAAATTCCATCCTGCTTGCATTTTCTCAGTTGAAAAATTCATATCTAAACCTGGTGTAGAATTTGTTGATAAGAATAATCTTAAAGAATCAGCTCCATATTCATTGATTAAATCAATAGGATCTATACCATTACCTAAAGACTTAGACATCTTTCTACCCTTTTCATCTCTAATAAGACCATGAATTAAACAATCTTTAAATGGTACATCATTACAGAAATGTCTAGCACTAAATGCCATTCTTGCAACCCAGAAAAAGATAATATCATATCCTGTTACCATACATGTTGTAGGAAAATATCTTTTAAAATCTTGAGTTTCTTCAGGCCAACCCAATACAGAAAAAGGCCATAATGCACTAGAAAACCATGTATCTAATACATCTTCATCTTGATAATAGTTTTCTATATCTTTTGGAGCTTCAATATCACAATATATTTCATTTGTATCTTTGTGATACCATACAGGAATTCTATGACCCCACCATAATTGTCTAGAAATACACCAATCTTCAATATTTTCTAACCATTGAACAAATGTCTTTTCAAATCTTGAAGGATAGAAATTAATCTTAGTCTCAGGATTTTCTTGTGCTTTTAAAACATCTTGAGCTAAAGGTTTCATCTTAACAAACCATTGTTTAGAAAGATATGGTTCTACCATTACACCAGTTCTTTCAGAATGTCCAACAGAGTGTACAATCTCTTCAGCCTTAACAAAACTACCTTCATCTTTAAATTGTTCAAGTAGTTTTTCTCTACATTCAAATCTATCTAAGCCATTATAAATACCACATAACTCATTCATTGTGCCATCTTCATTCATACAAATAGGCATATCTAAATTATGTCTAAGTGCAATTTGATAATCATTTGGATCATGAGCTGGAGTACATTTCATAATACCTGTACCAAAACCTATTTCAATATATTCATCACCAATGATAGGAAGAACTTGTTTATTTGCAGGATTGATTGCTTTTTTACCTATTAAATGTTTAACTTTATCATCATTAGGATTAACTACTATACATACATCACCAAACATGGTTTCAGGTCTAGTTGTAGCAACCTCAAAAGTTTCATCAGAATCAACAACATTATATTTTAAATAATACATATAACCTTTTACATCTTTATGTATTACTTCAATATTACTTAATGCTGTCTTAGCAACAGGATCCCAATTTATAACTCTTTGACCTTGATATATTAAACCTTCTTTATAATATGTCACAAAGACTTTAGAAACAGCTTTAGATAAACCTTCATCTAAAGTAAATCTTTCTTTACGATAATCTGTAGAATTACCAAGTTTTGCCCATTGTGATCTTATAAAATCAGAGTATTCTGCTTTCCATTCCCAAGCTTTTTCTAGAAATTTTTCTCTTCCTAGATCATATCTAGATACTCCTTGTGATTTTAATCTTTCATCAACTTTTGCTTGTGTCGCAATACCTGCATGGTCCATGCCAGGAACCCACAAAACATCATATCCTTTTAAGCGATTATATCTAGCAAGTAAATCTTGGATAGTATTGTCCATAGCATGTCCTAAATGTAACTTACCAGTAACATTTGGTGGTGGTATAACAATACAATATGGTTTTTTAGACATATCACCACATTCAAAATAATGATTATCTAACCATTTTTGATATTTACCTTCTTCTACTAATTTGTGATCATACTTATCAGCTAACATAATTTACCTCCTTATAAATAAAAAGATGGCACAAAGGGCGCAAAAGCGCGGTACCACCTTAACTTATATCTTCTACTTTTAACGCAAGTAATACGTACATTGTAAACTCCAAGACAACATTTTCATCATACCTTGTATAAGTTACACCAAACCTTATATCTCTATATTTCCAGTAAGATTACTTTCTTCTTATCAACGTTATGAATAAATTATAGAATAAGTATTTAAATATTACAAATTAGCTAAAATATATTTATTTAATTCTTCAATATTCTTTTTATTTTCTGCAGAAACATATATAACATTACCATAATCTTTAAATAACTTATGTTTATTATTATTCAATTGATTATTAGATAATTTATCTATCTTATTTGCGACTATTACATAATTTAAATTCATATCTTCAAGATATTCTTTCATTTGGATATCATCTTTAGTTAATCCAATTCTAGAATCAACTATCATTACTACTAAATGAATCTTATCAATTCTTGAAAAATAATCATCCATCATATTTGCATATTCAATTGCTTCTTTTTGTGATCTTTTAGCATATCCATATCCTGGCACATCAACTGCAGTATATATATTATCGACATTAAAAAAATTAATAAGTCTAGTTTTACCAGGAGTTTTTCCTACATATGCAATCTTTTGATTATATAGTGCATTTAATAATGAAGATTTACCTACATTACTTCTACCCACAAAAACAACTTCCCTATTACTTTCAGGGAAGTCATTTTTAATAGTTGCACTTTTAATAAATTTAACCATTGATTAAAGCCTCATTAATAACTTGGTCAACTTTTTCTACTGGAATATATTTAACTGCTTCTTTAACAGTTTCAGGAATATCATCTAAATCTTTTAGATTTCCTTTAGGAATAATAATCGTATCAATTCCACTACGATGTGCAGCAAGTGATTTTTCTTTTAAACCACCAATAGGAAGCACATTACCTCTAAGTGTAACTTCTCCAGTCATAGCCAAATCTTTTTTTACAGCTTTATTAGTTAAAGCAGAAACAATAGCTGTAGTAATAGTTACACCAGCAGATGGTCCATCTTTTGGAACAGCTCCTTCTGGAACGTGGATGTGAATATCATGTTTTTCAAAGAATTCAATTGGTATATTATACTTTTTAGCATTAGCTTTAATAAAGTCTAAAGCAATCTTAGTAGATTCAACCATTACATCGCCAAGTTGTCCTGTAACTATTAAATTACCTTTGCCTTCAAAATAATTCACTTCTACAGGTAAAATATCGCCACCAAATGATGTGTATGCTAAACCTGTAACAACACCAACTTGATCTTTCTTTTCTTTAGTACCATAATCAAATATTTCATGGCCTAACCAAGTATTAATTAATTTCTTAGTAATCTTAACAGATTTTTTATTATCTTTTAAGATTGCAAGTACAGATTTTCTACATAGTGTACCAATTATTCTTTCAAGTTGTCTTACACCTGCTTCTCTAGTGTAGTGTCTTATGATATATGTAACCATCTCATCAGAAATATTGATTTGATTTTCATGTAAACCATTTGTTTCTAATTGTTTCTTGATTAAATGATTCTTTGCAATATTCAACTTCTCTATTTCTGTATAACTAGATAGTTCGATTATTTCAAGTCTATCTAATAATGCAGGTGGAATATTATCTCTATAGTTTGCAGTACAGATAAATAAGACATCTGATAAATCATATGGTTCTTCTAAATAATGGTCAGAAAATTGGGTATTTTGTTCAGGATCTAATACTTCAAGCATTGCACTAGAAGGATCACCTTTATAATCTGAAGCCATCTTATCAATTTCATCAATCAAGAATACAGGATTTAAAGTACCTGCACGTTTCATACCTTGAATAATTCTACCAGGTAAAGAACCTAAATATGTACGTCTATGACCTCTAATTTCAGCTTCATCTCTAACTCCACCTAAAGAAATCTTTACAAATTGTCTATCTAATGCTCTTGCAACAGATTTAGCTAAAGATGTCTTACCAACTCCTGGAGGACCAACTAAGCATATAATTGGTGATTTTAAAGAATTAGTCATTTGTTTAACCGCAAGATATTCTAATATTCTTTCTTTAACTTTGATTAAACCATAATGATCTTCATCTAAAATCTTTGATGCTTCATCAAGATTTTCATTATCTTCAGATTTTTGATACCAAGGAACATTTAATAACCATTCTAAATAAGTTCTAATTACACCAGTTTCTCCTGTTGTAGGAGGAAGCATATCATATCTTTTAAATTCTTCTCTTGCTTTCTCTTTAACATTTTCAGGATATGGTTCATTTTCAACTCTTTCTCTTAAATCATCAATATCACTGCCACCAGCATCACCACCAAGTTCATCTTTAATAGCTTTTAATTTTTCTCTTAGATAGTAATCTCTTTGACCATCTTCTATTGATTCTTTAACTTTTTCATTGATTTCTTGTTCAATCATATCCATATTTCTTTCTTTTTCAATATGTGAAAGCATCATATGGATTCTATTAGTTACATTACTTTCTTCTAAGAATAATTGTTTATCTTCAATGTTTTGAACATAAATCTGGGCAAATGTATCAACTAATACAGAAGCTAAAGTTGAATCAAAAACTGTTAATTGTCTAATAGGAAAACCTGGTCTAGCATATTTTTGTGCAATAACATTAAATTCAGCTAAAGCTTTTTTAGTTAAGCTTTCAATCTCAGCATCATTATCAACAACATCATTAATCTCTTCAACTTCAACAAAATTAACACCATCTTTTAGATAATGTTTTAAGATACGACATCTAGTAATACCAGAGAAAACAACTTTTAAATGGTCATCTCTTTCTCTAGAAGTCTTAATTCGACATACTGTACCAAAGTTATAAACATCATCAGGTCCTGGTATATCAACTGTTAAATCTTTTTGTGAAACAATAACAATATTAGTTACGTATGCATTAGCATAATTAACAGCATCAATAGAAACTTGTCTACCAACTTCTACTGCTAAGTCTTGCATCGGGAATATTACTGCACCCCTAGTACATAATAAAGGGTAAGAATAAACTGCCATATTAAATACCTCCTTTATTTTTTTTAAAAGACGCTAAGCGTCTTATTTTTTAAGTAAATCTAAAGATTTTTGAAGTCTTAAATCATCTTTTAGAGTATCTGCAGGTACAAATTGTTTAATTTGTTCAACATCCATACCATACATTGTAGACATCTTAGTATATTCATCTTCAACATCTTGTTGTTCAACTGTGATATTTTCTAATTTAGCAATTTCATCAAGAGCTAAATTAATCTTAATACGCTTAATCGCATCATCTTTCATAGAATCTCTTAATTGATCTATAGTTTGATTTGTGATTTGCATGAATTGAGTTAATGATAAACCTTGTTGCATCATTCTTTGTTCATAATTTTGAATCATATTATTTAATTCAGAATTAATCATAACTTCAGGAATATCTACTTCAACCATTTCAGATAAATCATCCATTAATTTATTTTCTGCTTCATTTTTAGCATCATTTTCTTTACGTAATGTGATGTTATCCTTTGTATAATTCTTTAAATCTTCAACTGTATTAACATTTTCAATTTTTTGTTCTTTAACAAATTCATCATCTAAAACAGGTAATACTTTCTTTTTAATTTCATGAACTGTTACTTTAAATACAGCAGCTTTTCCTTTTAAATCAGCAGCATGATAATCTTCAGGGAATTTAACATTAATATCTTTGCTTTCTTCAGCTTTCATGCCTATTAATTGCTCTTCAAAACCAGGAATAAATGTATTAGAACCAATAACTAAATCATGGTTTTCATCTTTGCCACCTTCAAAAGCTACATCATCAATAAAGCCTTCATAATCAATTACTGCAGTATCACCATCTTCAACTGCACCATCTTCTTTAAGTTCTAAGTCAGCTTTTCTATTTAATAAATCAGCAATTTGATCATCTACTTCTTGATCTTCTACTTTTACTTCTTCTACTTTATATTTAATTTTCTTATAATCTCCTAATTTAACATCAGGATATACAGGACAAACAAATGTCATAACACATTTATCATCATTAATTTCATCTAATTTTAATTCAGGTCTATCAATTAATTTAACATCATGTTCATCAATAGCATTATTTAAAGCATTTTGAGCTAAAGACTCTGCTGCTTCAATTAATACTTCGTTATGACTAACATATTTTTCTACTAAATTCTTAGGTGCTTGACCCTTTCTAAAACCTTTTACTTCTACTTTTGCAGCTAATTTCTTAAAAGATGATTCTATAGCTTTTTTCCAATCATCACCTTCAAGTGTACATACTAATTCTGCTTTTGCATTTTCAATCTTTTTATATTCTGACATAATTTAACTCCTTCAAAGTCTTATTTATTTTATCATTTCCCCTATTATATTTCTATAAAAACACTTATTTAAAGCACTAATTTAGCACTTACATCGCAAATGCATCTTTAATAAACATAACTATTTTTTCAACAAGATTATCAATATTATCATTACTTATTGTTTCTGGAAGCATAAACATAGCCTCTTTATATAGAAGTTGTTCAGCCATGATCAATAATGAAGGTTCTTTCATGTAGGTATCTTGTAGAATTGCTAAACATTTTTTATAGTTTTCATCTTCTAATATTGGTTTTAATTCTATAGGATTAAATGATAATTCTCTATCATCATCTATGTATTTAAAGGTATGATTAACCTCCTGGTTAATCAATGATTCAATTAATAATGCCTTAGCATTCTTAAATGAATTAGTACATAAATACTTTTCACATAAATCAATATAATCCCTTAGATTTTTCTTATTTAATGCATTTACTGCAATTAATTGATGGGTTTCATCAGATTTCAAATAATCAATTATTGTTTCATCAGATAATTGTGTCTCTTTAAAACTGTTATCCTTAACTATTTGTAGTAATTCATATAATTTTTCTTCAAAGTCTTTAGGTACATAAGCAATATTTAATTCATTAAGAATTAGTCTTTTAGCTTCTTCATACTCTTTGTCTTCAATTAACTTTTCAATCTTTTTTGTAGTTTCATCATAGTAATTCATAACAAAATCACTATAACATAAAAATAATTCCCAAAATAAAAAAGATTATTATATAATTGAGAAGTATGATGAAAATAGGGTTTGATAATAAAAAGTATATTAGACTGCAATCACAAAATATCGCAAAAAGAGTTGCTAAGTTTAATAAACTTTACCTTGAA
>CADBMV010000139.1 GCA_902795865.1 uncultured Erysipelotrichaceae bacterium
AAAACCCTGTAAAAGTGTCAAAGAGACGAGTTATATAGAAATATATAAGTGGAACGTGATAAACCCCATAAGTGAGAAACCCAAATTTTGGTAGGGGAACCTGTAGTAGCGAAATGAAGTGATCTATAGGGCACAATAGTGCAGATAAATGATTGTCTAATACAGAACATGGCTTATTGAATACTATTTGTCTAAAGGCCTTAAGGCCTTTTTAATTTATTATCTTACTTGAAAATAATTAATGTTGAAGTATAATTATTATGTAGCACATATTGTGTTAAAATTGTTTTGTATGAATTTACCCAATAAATTAACTTTATTTAGAATATTACTCGTACCAATGCTATGTTTGGTATGGTTATTCCCATATGATCAATTTGATTTAAATATTGGATATTTAACATTTGATCATGTATCTTTATCATATTTAAATATTATTGTTGCCGTTATATTCGCAATTGCATCAATTACTGACTTATTAGATGGTCATATCGCTAGAAAACGTGGGCTAGTGACTACTTTTGGTAAGTTTGCAGATCCAATTGCGGATAAATTATTAGTAAATACAGTGTTATTGATATTGTCATATAAACATATGATTCCTTTAGTATGTTGTATCTTGATGATAGCAAGAGATATTATTGTTGATGGCTGTAGAATGATTGCTGCACAAAAAGGTGTTGTGATATCTGCAGGCACATTAGGTAAGTTAAAAACAGTATTACAGATGTTTACAATCATCATAATACTTTTAAATAATCTACCATTTGAATTATGGTTTATACCAATTGATGAAATAATGATTTGGTTTACTTCATTTATTTCTGTAGCAAGTGGTTATTCATATTTTATGCAAATAAAAGATTATATTTTCGAAACAATGTAGGAATTTAGCTTTTTTTGGTGAATAATGTATAGGAGGTAAAATTATGGTTAAAAAAGAAGAAGTAGTTGAAATTTCTGAAGAAAAGAAGGAACAACTATTAAATGAAGCCGTTAAAACTATTGAAAAACAATATGGTAAGGGCTCTATTATGAAACTGGGAGAACATACATTTGTGGATGTGGATGCGATATCTACAGGTTCTCTAGCTATCGACTATGCATTAGGAGTAGGAGGTCTACCTAGGGGTAGAATTATTGAGATATATGGTCCTGAATCTTCAGGTAAGACCACATTAGCTTTACAATGTATCGCTGAATGTCAAAAAAGTGGTGGTAAAGCTGCATTTATTGATGCTGAACACGCCATTGATCCTAGATATGCAAAAGCTTTAGGTGTTGATGTTGATGAATTGATTCTTTCTCAACCTGATTCAGGTGAACAAGCTCTTGAAATAGCTGAAGTATTAATTAAATCTGGTGCAATAGATTTAATTGTTATTGACTCTGTCGCAGCACTTGTTCCTCAAGCTGAACTTGATGGAGAAATGGGTGATTCAAATATTGGTTTGCATGCACGTTTAATGTCTAAAGCAATGAGAAAACTTGCTGGTGCTATGAATGCAAATGGTTGCACAACAATCTTTATCAACCAATTAAGAGAAAAAGTTGGTATCATGTTTGGCAATCCTGAAACCACAACAGGTGGTAGAGCCTTAAAATTCTATTCAACAATTAGACTTGAAGTTAGAAAATCTGAAGCTATTAAATCAGGACAAGATGTAATAGGTAATAAAGTAAATGTTAAAGTCGCAAAGAATAAAGTTGCGCCACCATTTAAGACATGTCAAGTAGAAATATATTATGGAGAAGGTATTTCTCATGTATCAGAATTAATTTCTTTAGGTGTTGATTTTGGAATTATAGAAAAATCTGGTTCATGGTACTCATATGAAGGTGAAAAAATAGGCCAAGGTCAAGAAGCAGTAAGAGCTTATTTATTAGCTAATCCTGAACTTGATAAAAAGATTACTGAACAAATAAAAGAAAAAATGTTTAATAAGGATGAGGAATAATATTCCTCATCTTTTGATATATTTTTCGATTAATTCACTTATTGGTGAACTATTATGGTTCGCATCTAATATATGATCACAATATGGTTTTACTTCATCAACACAATTTGAAACACCAATTGAAAGTCCTGCGACTTTAAGCATTGATAAATCATTGATACTATCTCCTATCGCAATAGTATCATTAATGTCAATATTTAGAATTTCACATAACTTTATTAAGCCACTACCTTTATTAACTGCTTTAGGATTAAACTCTATATATCTATTCGCAGAAAAGCTTATTTCATATTCGTTGTCTAATTGTATTTCTTGTTTTATATCTCTTAGATAATTCATATCTTCATTGCAATATAAAACTTTCATGATTGTCTGATTTTTTAAAAAATCTAAATTATCACCATCAAAATTTATAAAACGCATAGTAGGTTTAATATATCTTTCTTCATTATCAAATATTCTATATGTATAACATATTTGCTTAGTATAAACATGTATACAGACATCATATTTTTTACCTAATTCAAATAGAAAAGAAGCTTGATTAAAAGATAGGGGATTTTCATATAGAATTCTATTATTCTTATTTTCAGTAATGATTCCACCATTAAAAGAAATAGTATAGGTGTCTTCTTTATCGTATTGATTTAATTGTTTTAGCGTTTTTGTTACAGAATCGAAGCCTCTACCAGTTGAAATCACAAATCTAAGACCATTTAAAGCATTTATAGCTTCAATGTCTTTTGTAGAGATATTCTTATCGCTTTGTAGTAAAGTCTCGTCTAAATCAGAAACAATTAGCTTATACATGAATATATTCTATTATATATTGTGAAAAAAGACATAATTTTGTACAATATTAAGTGGGATTTACCCAAAATATGTAATTCAAATGGAGGTATAAATATGAATTTTGATGTACTTTCCATTATTATCGGTTTAGTTTTAGGAGCTTTATTGATAGTTGTTTACTATTCTGCAATAGGTAGAAGCGCTAAAAAAGAAGCTTCAAAAGTCTTAGAAGAGGCAAATAATCAAGCTAAAAACACTGTTAAACAGGCAGTTTTAGATGGTAAAACACAGGTTTACGATTTAAAACTTCAAGCTGAAAAGGAAATTAAAGAAAAGAAGAGTGAAATTACTGAACAAGAAAACAAACTGCAAAGAAGAGAAGATTCTTTAAATTTCCGTGATGAAAATTTAACACAAAAAGAGCGTAAATTAGACGAAAAACTTAGAAAAGCTGAAGATAAGGCTGCTCAACTAGATAAAATGGAAGAAGACTTACAATCTAGGATTGATGGACAGATTGCACTTTTAGAACGTGTTTCTAACATGTCTGCACAAGAGGCTCATGATGAGTTATTGGATGTTGTTAAGACTAAGATGTCTGATGAAGTAGCTACTTATATTCGCGAACAAGAAGAAGAAGCTCAAGCAAAAGCAGCAGAAAAGGCAAGAGAAATTATTGCTACTGCTATTCAAAGATATTCTCAAGATGAATCTTTAGACCGTACTGTATCGGTTGTAACACTTCCTTCAGAAGAAATGAAGGGTAGAATTATCGGTAGAGAAGGTAGAAACATCAGAGCAATTGAGCAGGCTACAGGAGTTGACTTAATTATTGATGATACACCTGAAGCAATTACTGTTTCTTGTTTTGATCCTATTAGAAGAGAAATTGCTAGATTATCCTTAGAAACACTAATTAGAGATGGAAGAATCCAACCTGGAAGAATTGAAGATGTTGTAGAAAAAACTACAAAACAGATGGATGAAAACATCTTAAAATATGGTGAAGATGCTTGTTTCAAATTACAAATAGGCAAGATGGATAAAGAATTAGTTAAACTTATTGGACGTATGAGATATAGATATTCATATGGTCAAAATGGTTTAGAACATTCTATTGAAGTAGCATCATTTGCTGGTATGATGGCTGCTGAATTAGGTTTAAATCAAAACTTAGCTAAACGTGCTGGTTTATTACATGATATAGGTAAGGCAGTCGATTTTGAACAAGAAGGTACTCATGTTGAATTAGGAGCTAAAATAGCTAAAAAATATAATGAGAGATCTGAAGTTATCAACGCTATAGAATCTCACCATGGCGATGTTCCTGCAAACAATTTGTATTCATACTTGGTTGCTGCAGCTGATACATTATCTGCTGCTAGACCTGGAGCTAGATATGAAGGTATTGAAAACTATATCAACAGACTTGAATCTTTAGAAAAGATTGCTAATGATTTCGATGGTGTTGATAAGGCTTATGCAATTCAAGCAGGAAGAGAAGTTAGAGTTATGGTTATCCCTGAAAAGGTTGATGATAATAAGTGCACGATGATAGCTAGAGAAATAAAAGAACGCATTGAAAATGAATTAACTTATCCTGGACAGATTAAAGTTACAGTAATTAGAGAAATGCGAGCTAGTGAAACTGCTAAATAATGAAAATACTATTTATTGGTGACATTGTAGGAAAAAGTGGAAGAGACATAGTCTCTTCACTTT
>CADBMV010000140.1 GCA_902795865.1 uncultured Erysipelotrichaceae bacterium
ATTAAATGATTTGATTTCCTTATAAGATGTATTATTCTCTTTATGATCTTTAACCATTCTGGCATATAATCCTAAAGGAGTAGAACCAGTAGCCAAGCCCAAAACCTTTCCTGGCTTTAAATAAGACTTCATAATTTCAAACGCCTTATCAGAAGCTTCTTCATAATCTTTTACTTTAATAACATTAATCATACATATACCCCCTATTTAATTATACAATCTCAAAAGAATATCCAATCTGATATTTCTCATCTTTATTTAATTTAATTACATCTCTATCTTCAAATCTTGTATCTAAATCATCTTTAAGCAAAGTATTAACCCATGGTTCTAAACATATAAATGGAGCCATAGGTGTCCATATCGCAAATATTTTATATTTATCTTCAAAATACATAATGACACTATTATCCCCGTCACTAAGTTTAACAATTCTACTTTTCACATTATCAATTTTATAAGTAGGATATTTTTCAAACAATTCATAACTTAAATCAAGTCTATTATTCAAAACATCATCTTTTTCAAATTCGATATAGTAATCATTAAACTTCTTATTTGAATCTAAAGGGCAATTAAAAGCTGGATGTTGACCAAAACCAAAATACAATTCATCATCTAAATTAATAATTTCATAATCAATATAGATTCTATTTTCCTGTAAAGTATACTTAACAATCAATTCAAAATGATATGGATATTGACAATAAGTTGTTTCATTATCTTTTAAACTAAATATTAAAAAATCATTACCTTCTTCTATAAGTTCAAATTCACTATTTCTTGCAAAGCCATGATTATTAACTTTATAATCTTTACCTTTAAAATTTAATACTTTATTACTAGGTGCACTCACATGAGGAAAAAGTATAGGATTTCTATTAGCCCAATACTTTGGATCACCATTCCACATGTATTCAATATCTTTATCTTTTCTTTTAAAACTAGCTATCTCACATGCGTGAGTATCTATTTGAATAATAGCTATCTCATTTTCAAGAGTATATATCATAAATAAAAATAGTGAATTACTTCACTATTTCTCCCATAGCAGAACCTTTAACACCTGCAGCATTAGCCTCATCAGTATCAATGTGCATAGCTAGCGCAAAATCTTCTCTAACTCTAACTACTGTATCACCAAATACTAAACTTCTTTCATCTGTTTCAACTTTGACATTTACAATCTGACCATTTTCAACTCCATAGTTCTTTGCATCTTCAGGAGTCATATGAATATGTCTTTTAGCTGCAATAACGCCTTTTTCAAGTTCGATTTCACCATTAGGTCCAACTAATTTAATACCACTAGTACCTTCTATGTCACCTGATTCTCTAATCAAAGCTTCAACACCTAATTGTCTAGCTTCAGTTAAAGTAATTTCAACTTGTGCCTCTTTTCTTTCAGGACCTAAAATAGATGCTTTGAGTTCACTTCTAGGACCTACAATAGTTAATTTTTCTTCGCAAAGAAATTGACCTGGTTGCGATAAATCTTTTTTAGGAGTAAGTTTATAGTTTTCTCCAAATAAAACTTCAACTTGCTGCTTTGTCACATGAATATGACGTGCACTTGTTTCTACAATAAATTTTTCCATTTAGATTCTCCTTCTTTTTAATTATATTATGTTTCTATCTTTTTAATGCTTGTTTTGCTTGTCTTTCCATAGTTTTTTTCTTATCAGACTCTCTTTTATCATATAAAGTCTTACCCTTAGCTAAAGCTATTTCGAGTTTAACTAAACCTGATTTGAAATACATCTTTAAAGGAACACAAGTATAGCCCTGTATCTTGCACTTGCTAGCTAGTTTAGTTATTTCTTTTTTATGTAGTAACAATTTTCTATCTCTAGTTTCTTCATGATTGTTATATGTAGCTTGTTTATATTCAGCGATATGCATATCTTTAATAAATGCTTCATTATCTTTAAATGATACATAAGCTTCTTTTAAAGAAACTTTGCCAGCTCTTATTGACTTTATTTCACTACCAAATAAACTTATACCAGCTTCATAAGTTTCTTCAATAATATAATCATGATAAGCTTTTTTATTAATCGCAATATCTTTCATAACAATAGTATAAAATAGCGAAATCTAAATTTCGCTATTTATTAATCAGTAATTCTAATAATGATAACTAAGACAAAGAATAATATTCCTAGAACCATAGTAGCTATCGATATAACTCTTTCTGGTCCTCTTTCTTTAACATTTTGGAATAAACCTAGATCATTTCCTCCAGTAAAAGCTGATAAGGCATCAGATTTACCACCTTGTAGTAAAGAAATTAATATCAATAACACTGCAACAATTAATAATAATATTTTCATAGTCTCTCCTTAATATTCAGCTTTAGCTAAATCAAAATAACTAATATCAGTAGGTGTTTCTCTACCAAACAAGATAATAAGTACAGTTGCGATTTGAGTTTGATCATTCATAGATTCAATCTTACCTTCCATACCAGAGAATGGACCAGATAAAATCTTAACAGTATCATCAACAGTAAAGTCAACTTCAATGTTCTTATCAGATTGACCAATTCTTCTTAGAATCTTTTCAATCTCATCTTGTTTAACAGGGAATGGTTTAGCACCACCGCCTGATGAGCCAATAAAGCCTGTTACTCCTGGTGTGTTTCTTACAACATACCAAGCTTCATCAGTCATAATCATTTCCACAAATAAATAACCTGGGAAGATATTCTTTACAACTTCTTTAGATTTTTCATTTTTAACTTCGATTTGTGTTTCTTCAGCAACTACGATTCTAAATAAGTTATCAGAAATACCCATTGTCTCTAATCTTTTTTCAAGATTATCTTTAACACGATTTTCATGTCCTGCATATGTGTTAACCACATACCATTCTTTTTTGTTTACTTGTTCGCTCATTTATAGCACCCCCAATACATTTAATAGTGCAGATATAACAACTAAACATATCGCAAAAAATATCACAAAGAATCCTACAAATATTAAAACTTGTATAGAATTAGAAAATAAATCTTCTTTTTTAGGCCAACGAATCTTAGACAATTCTTTAAAGATTGCACTTATATTGAACCACTTCATAATAACCTCCTATTTTGTTTCCTTATGTAATGTATATTGATTACATCTAGGACAATACTTTTTAAGTTGTAAACGATCAGCTTTATTCTTACTTTTAGATAAAGAATAATTCCTAGATAGACACACACTACAGGTAAGAATTACTTTTTTACTGTCTTTCATAATTCCTCCTTTAAGGTATATAAAAAGTTATCTCTTGATAACCATCTATATATTAACTATAAATAGATATTATGTCAAATAGAATTTATATTTCTGTAAAATATTTTAGTGTTCATCATCACTCCATTCTTCTAAAAAGACTCTAACTTGTTCAATTAACTTTTCTTTGTCAGGAATAATATATGTATATGAAGAAGCAAAAATCTTATTAGATAATCCACCTAATGCATATTCTGCAGTAACATTATTCTTATCAGTACATAGGATAATACCTATTGGTGGATTATCATCTTTTTCATTAATCTCTGCAGCATAGTAATTTAGATACATATTCAATTGACCAACAGCTTCAGGCATTAGTTTTGCTGTTTTTAATTCAATTAATACGTAAGCTCGTAATTCTTTATTATAAAAAACCATATCTACATAGTAATGAATGTTATTGAGTGTAACTCTTTGTTGACTACCAACAAACATAAAGCCTCTGCCAAGTTCTAAAAGAAAATTTTCAATTTGTCTAACTAATGCTTTTTCAAGTTCACTCTCAACAATCGGCTTTTTATCTGGTATTCCCAGAAATTCAAAAACATATGGATCTTTCATAATGTCTTCTGGTGTTGTTATCTCTTGTCCTTTCTTGGCAAGTTCTAGAACCTTTTGTTTATTAGGTTTGCCATCAGACAACAGCAATCTTTCGTAAAGAGATGTATTAATTTGTCTTTTTAATTCTCTTACCGACCAAGCTGAACGCAAGCATTCTTTTTCATAGAAATTTCTTTTATCATCATCTAAGATGATAAGAAGCTCGCAATAATGAGACCAGCTCAATTTAACAGACACTGTCTGTTGAATTTTGTATGTTTGATAAAATCTTCTCATAAATTGAAGATTAGAAACTGAAAATCCCTTCCCAAATTCTTTTGTTAAGACCTTAGACAATTGTTTTAGGGTGTTTTCCCCATACTTTGCACGCTTCTTATTGTCTTGTTCATACTCCACAATAACTTTGCCTACATTCCAATAAGCAATAAGAAGTTCATTATTGACATGATTCACAACATTTTGACGAGCTGCATTCATTATCTCTCTAATTTGACTTATCATGTCCTGTGAAATTGCTATCTTTTTTTCCAAAATTTATTCTCCTTTTTACTAAGAAAAGTTTTATTACTAATTCATTCTTTTTATTAGATTTCCTACTCTTCTAATTCCTTTAATGCTTTCTTACATTTTCTTTTTATAGAACTTATGCGATTATCTACTCTTTTAGAAGAAATATTTAATGTTTCAGAAATTTGTTTATAAGGAATTTGTTCTCTTCTCATTTTGACGATTGTTCTATCTTCAATAGATAACTTTGATATTACGTTCTCTAATAAATAATTAATTGAATCTTGTTTTTTATAAAAATGCATGTCTTCGTTTATAAGATATGGTGCTCTTTGTTCAAAAAAAGAATATGAATCAATTGAATAACTTTCTTTTTCATAAATTCTTTTTTGTCTTCTTATTTCATTAAGTATCTTTCTTCTAATAATGTTATAAGCAAAGGTAGAAAACTTAATATCAATTGAATCATCAAAACACAAAACTGCTTCATATAAAGCTAAACTACCTTCTTGAAATAAATCGTCTTCATTTATACTAAAGTCACCATTATTTTTATTAAAAGAATTGATAATACTAAAAATCATCTTATAGTGTAATTCAAGTAAATTATTAAAAGCTTCTTGATCACCAGACTTGATCTTATTAATTATCTTTTTAAGTTTATTCATAGCTTCATAATAAACCAAAAATAAAGACTAGCCCTCTCAAACTAGTCCCATTTTAGTCCTAAATTTTTTCAACAATTGTGGATTATTTGTTGGAAATAATATTGTATATTAAGATGCCTGCAGCAACAGAAGCATTCAAACTTGTCACATGGCCTTTCATTGGTAATTTAACAATATAGTCACATTGCTCTTTCACAAGTCTAGACATACCTTTGCCTTCAGAACCGATTATTAATACTACATTCATATCATAATTGATATCTGTATACAAATCCTTAGCATCTCCATCAGACCCTACAATCCAATAACCCTTTTTCTTTAGATCTTTAATTGTATTTACTAAATTACCAACTTCAGCAATCTTCATATATTCCAAAGCACCACTGGCTACCTTGCCAACTGTATCATTAACCTTTACTGAGTTATGTGACTTGTAGATAATTCCATCAACTCCCGCACATTCACAAGTTCTTATAATAGCTCCAAAATTATGCACATCAGTTAAGCCATCTAGCATCACAATTAAACCATTTTTATCCTTAAGCATATCATCTACCTTAGACAACTCAAACTTTTTAACTTCAGCTAAATAACCTTGATGATTATTGTAATTAGACATTTTATCTAAGGTCTTACGATCTACTATTTGATAATCAATATTATAATTTTTAATCTTATCATCACTTAAAACATAAGCTTTGATAATACGCTTATTATCTAAAGCTTCAAAGAAAGAATTCTTACCATAAATATAATCATTCATTATTTATTCCTCCTTCAAAAACCTTATTAAAAAACAATTCTAATCTATCTTTATCAGTTAAATATAAATAGCCACATATTGCTTCTAAACCTGAAGCAGTTTCATAAGTTAATAAATTTCCATTTTTAGGAATATGACTAATATGATTTCTTCCTCTTTTAAATACCTCTATTTCTTTTTCATTAAAAAAGTTTTCATCATTTAATCTATTAAATACTTTTGTCTGCCCTAAAGCACTATTATATCCATTACATAATTTTTGTAAGGACTTAGAAGATTGAAATAAATTAGATACAAAATAATTTCTTACATATAAAGTAAATACTGCATCACCTATAAAACTTAAAGAATTACTACTAATATCTTTGATATTCATTTATAATATTCCTTTTTGAATTAAAATATTACGATACTCATCCGCCTTTTCAAAATCTTTATTACTCTTCGCATCATTCCAAGAAGCATAAAGATTCTTATCATCTTCACTTAATTCAATTTCATTATATTTAATACCTAAAACATCTAAACACTTCTTTAAAGCATTTATATCTTTAGAAAGTAAACTATAATCAATTTCTTTTACTCTAATATCTTGATTGATATGTTTTACTATTTCAAAGACTTCACCATATGCATTAGGTGTATTTAAATCATCTTCCATCTCATTTAAGAACTTATTGAATAAGTCTTCGTTATATTCATCACTCTTATAATCAACTAATGCCAATTTAACTTGACCTTGTTTAAGCGCATTTAATACCTTATTTAATTCTGTTTTACTAGCTTCAATGATTTCATCAGAGACATTGACATCAGCACGATAGTGAGTTCCAAGTAAAAACCATCTCAATACCATTGGATCAACTTTTCTTAAGATATCCTTAGCAGTAATAAAATTACCTAGTGATTTAGACATCTTAACGCCATCGATATCGATCATTCCTGAATGCATCCAATAATTCGCAAGTTCAGAATTCTTAAGTAACATTGATTGTGCTCTTTCGTTTTCATGATGAGGGAATCTTAAGTCCTTTCCTCCCCCATGAATATCAATTTTCTCACCTAATTCTTTATTAATCATGACAACACATTCAGTATGCCAACCTGGTCTACCAATTCCAAATGGAGCATTCCATTTAATACCTACATCAGTTTTTTTCCATAATGCGAAATCAAGTGGTGATTGCTTTTTATCATTTTCTTCAATGCGCGCACCAACTTTTAAATCTTCAATATTTTGATTAGATAAACTTCCATAATCTTTAAGAGCACTTGTCTTAAAATAGACATCACCATCTATTTCATAGGCAAAGTCTTTATCAATCAAACCTTGGATGAATTCAATTATTTCATTCATGGTCATTGTAACTCTAGGGGTTGCATATAAATCTTGGGCATTTAATTGATGACGAATAAGATTATATGCTTCAATCATTTCATCGGTTAATTCTTTTTCACTTATGCCTCTTTTATTTGCTTCATTAATAATCTTGTCATCAACATCAGTATAGTTAGAGACATATTTAACTTCATATCCCAAAGCTTCAAACACTCTTCTTAATGTATCAAAGACAACTACTGGTCTAACATTACCAATATGGACATCATTATAAACGGTAGGCCCACAGACATACATCTTTACTAGACCTTCTTCCATTGGCACAAATTCTTCAACTTTTAAACTCTTTGTATTATATATTCTCATCTATATCCTCCTTTAGATAGTATTGGTAAATACTATCACTTATTTTTGTCCATATTTTCATTTCTCTTGTGGTAATTTGAAAATCACCTTTAACTTGTCCAGAAGAAATAAGACTGATTAATTCTTCATCAGTAAAAGTTCCTTCATAACCTTTAATGCGCCATATCTTATTCTTCATTTTCTTCCTCTATCTTACAATATGTATATTCAATTATCATGTTTAATAATTCACTTCTAGTAAAAGATTTACCACTTAAATTATCTGATAATAAAGTTATCTTATCTTCTAGACAAGTATCTTCGCCTTGTTTACCAACAATTGATTCTTGCTTAACTCCTAAAGAGATTAAATAGTCCACAAACTCTTCAACAGTTTGATTTCTGTTTTCTTTAAAATATATTTTCTCTTCTGGTTTATTGTAAGTAAAGTTAAGTTTATATGGATCGGAATCAGTATAATCACCCTCACCTATAGAAGTAATAGTTATTGTATAGTTTTTACCCTCGGTCATATTTAATGTTTCAAACTTAACAACCTCTGCATTAGCTAATCTTCTAGACATACCAATACCTACATCTATTGAAACTAAATATCCTGAAGCATTTGATACACCATCAAATTGCACAGAAATAAATCTTTCATCAATGTTGTATTCAACATTAGAAACCATCTCTAATCTTTGTTTAATAATCTCTTCTTTTTCAAATTGATTATAACGATTATTACCTACACCATAGATCTTTGTGCCATCATATGCAATTAAATAATCACTTGCGGCATCTATCGCGATAATATTTGACCACACTTCAACTTGTGAAGATATCTCATCATTATCTATTTCGATATGAACTTTCCCATACTTATCTAAACCTGCTACAAAACTATCACCACAAGCAACATCCACAATTTCATCCCAACTTTCAGCTTGTAGATAATTTAAAGAATTCTTTGTGTAAACATCAATAGTATTATCTGCACATAATAACGCAAGAATATTATCACTTGAGGAAACATCTTTAATTCCATAATAGTTTTTAATACTACCTGATCCTATAAAAGTACCAGAAAATACTAATGCGCCATCTCTATCAATTAAGATTGAACCATTTTTAGTCGCAAAAACTTTAGAAATATTTCTAGTGCCATTAATATCACAAGCACCTAATTCATTATCACCAACACATGATACTCTTCCATTAGCATCTACACCGATAATATGAGCATTACCCGCAGCAATATCTACAATATTCTTCCAATCATCAACACTATTAGCGTACTTAGAAATTAAACCTGCATTAGATACTGTACCATCATCATTAAGAATAATAGTAAAACCTTCTCCTTCACATACCTTAATAGCTCCAGAAGAAGTTAAATTAGATAATTCACCATTAGTATTACTTCCAGAGCCTATTACTCTAGAATAATCATCAATATAAACAACTGTAGTTTCTGATACTGACAATCTATTGATATTTTCTTTTTCTAAAGTATATGGTCTAGTTGTGTTTTGCAAGACAATAAACATTATAAATATAGTCAATAATAGAAAAGCTATAATGATACTTGCGATTTTATTATGTTCATAAAAATCTTGAACTTTTTCTATAAAGGTTTTCTTTGCGGTGAAGTATTCAATGTTTATTTCATCAGTATTAGCTTTATTAACATCATATAACTTTACATCATCACTATTTTTAAATACTTCAGATAAATCTATATGATATAAAGAAGCTAATTTCTTCATCTGATTATAATTAATCATTTTAGAACCATTTTCATAATTCATGTATTCTAAAGTATCTACTCCTAAAACATCTGCCAAATATGATTGGGAGTAGTTGTAGTGTTTTCTTAATTTTGTAAGTTTACTTGGTAAATAATTCACACCATAATTTTATCAAACTATCTTGAAATATGCTTATTCTTATGATAAGATATGTTAGCAATGTGCCCGAATAGCTCAGTCGGTAGAGCGTCCGGCTGTTAACCGGCAGGTCACAGGTTCGAGTCCTGTTTC
>CADBMV010000141.1 GCA_902795865.1 uncultured Erysipelotrichaceae bacterium
TTGCTTTTCAGCTTTTTGTAAGCCATAGTTAGACTGTTTAACACGTCTAGTAGGGGAACCATGTTGTCCCGGAATGTAAGGTCTTTTAGTTAATTCTTCTCCAGTTTCAAGAACAGAGAAGTTTAAACGTCTGGAAATTCTCCAAGTAGGACCTGTGTTTCTTGCCATAAGTCTTTTCCTCCTTAAGTAAGTACAGGTGTAAATCATTATCAGGTGTGTCAATATTCAACTTTTGTGAATAGCGCTTCACTACTTGTTTCCAATGGTATTGACACATTACTAATAACTTTACATGCTGCTATTAATTTATGTGCTTATTTATTATCCCAAAACAACAAGTATAAGTCAATTGAAAAATGATACCTTTAATAGTAAAATTAACCTGTATGGAAAATAAATATTTATATATTATTATTGCAGTTTTGGCAATAATTGCGATTATTGTAGCTATAACTTTAATTAAAAACTATCGCAAGAAGTCTCTAAAGAGACAAATTGATGATTTATATGTACGTTTCACAGCTGTAAAGACAGTTCCTTTAGCTTTTAAGCTGTCTAAAGCTCAAGCTATGGCTAAAAGAAGTGAAGAAACTAGTGCTTCTGTAGCAAAATACTACACTAGATATGAAGATGTTGAAAAACATATCAATCAAGTTCAAGATCTATTGAATAATGTTGATGATAGTATTGCGGTTAGTTCGTATAAAGAATCTGTAGAATCTATAAAGATTGCTACTGAAAACTTAGAAGATTGTGAAAAAGAAGTTAAAGAAATCGATGAATTCCTAGAAGAATTCTCTAAAAAAGAAAATGAGCAACGTGAATATTCTCAAGAATTGAAAGAGAAATATCGTGTTGTTAAAACAACAATTAACAAGAATTCACAATTACTATCTATTTCTTATGATGGCTTTTTAGAAAAATTAAAAGAATGTGAAGATTTATTTTCTTCTTCTGAAGAATATATGTATACATCTGACTATAGCTCAGCTCAAGCTGATTTAGAAAAGATCGAACAATTACTAGAAGATATTAAAGCTAATGCAAATGCTGTACCTAAGCTATTAAAAGATGCTAAGGGTGTTTTACCTTTGATGTTGGATGAAACAAAACGTGAATTAGCTTTAACAAGACAAAGAGGTATATATACAGAACATCTTGATATCGATAATAAATTAGCTCAAGTTGAAAGTAAGTTAAATGAAGATACTAAGCTTCTAATGACTGCTAATGCAGGTGAAGTTAAGGAAAACTTAAATGAGGCTAAGGAAATTTTAAATAAATTAAATGAAGAGCTTAGCGATGAAAACAGAGCTTTTAAAGAAGCTAGAGAAACTAATGATAAAGCTTATGAACATATTCTTGATTTAGAAAAAGTTGAAAACTATGTAAGAATAGCTTATGAAAAAGATTATGCTAGATTTGGTTTAGAAGATCTCAGCAACTTATTAAAAGAAAAAAGAGACAACATTGAAAAGTATAAGAACGAATATAATTCAATAAATTCTGATTTAGGAAGCGGTTTAAAACCTTCATCTCAGATCTTAGATGAAGTAGAAGAATTATCAAACGAAATTGATGAAGATATGAAAACTCTATATTCATACAAAACAACAATTGATAAATCTACTGATGGTGAAAATAGAGCTTTATCACAACTTACAAAACTTCAATTAGTTGTTTCTGAAGTTGAGACAAAGATCGCAGAATATTCACTTCCTGCAATTGATGACTCATATAAAGTTGATTTAAAAAAAGCAAGAGACTATATTGCACAGATTAGACAAGAAACTCAACAAATTCCTATTAATATTGATCAACTAAATTCTTTATTAGATGAAGGTATAGATTTCATCTATAAGTTCTATAACAACATAAACAATGTGGTAGGCATGGGAATTATGGTTGAAAACGCAATTGTATTTGGTAATAAATATCGTTCTACATATCCAGAAATAGATAGAGAATTATCTAAAGCTGAATTCCAATACTTAAATGGTGAATATACAAAAGCATTAAAAACAGCGATTTCATGTATGGAAACTTTATTCCCAGATAATGCTGATGAAAAAATATTGGAGAATGCATAGTGAAAGTATATTTAGATAATGTCTCAACTACTTCTTTGAGTCAAGAAGTTAGAAAGACATATGAAGAATTGCTAGAAGAATATTATTGCAATAGCGACGCTTTATACGATGATGGCGTCGCTATTTATAACATGCAAGAAAAATCACGTAAGTTGATTAGTAATCTTTTAAATGTAAATAGTGAAGAAGTTATATTTACTTCTGGTGCTTCAGAAGCAAATTCTTTGGCTATTAAAGGATTATGTTTAAAGCATCCAGATAAAAAGCATTTAATAACTTCTTATTATGAGCACTCATCTGTATACAATTCTTTTAAACAATTAGAAGAAGAATTTGGTTTTGAAGTTACATATTTAAAACCAGACACAGATGGCCATATCACTATTGATAAAGTTAAAGAAGCTTTAAGAGATGATACTTTACTTGTATCGATAATGAAAGTTAATAATGAAATAGGCGCAATAAATGATGTTGAAGCAATTGCTGAATATATTAAGAAACATCCAGGAACTTATTTTCATAGTGATATCACACAAGCAATAGGAAAGATAGATATCGATTTACACAATATTGATTTAGCAAGTTTTTCTGCACATAAGATTCATGGTTTAAAAGGCTCTGGTGCCTTAATTAGAAAAAGACATGTGGAATTATTGCCACTCATCTCTGGTGGCCAACAAGAATTTTCTATTAGAGGAGGCACATCGAATTCTTTAGTTAATATTGTCTTAGCAAAAACTTTAAGAATAGCTTTAGAAAACAAAGAAAAATACCATGACCAATTAAATGAAATGCATGATGTACTTGTTGATGGTTTAAAAGATATAGCTACAATAAACTACGATTCAGGAATAAAGACACTAATAAATATTTCCACAAGTATCCAATCGGAAGTATTATTAAATGCTTTAAATAAATATGGAATTATGGTATCTTCTAAATCTACTTGTGGTTCTAGAAAAAACGAATTAAATAGAACTTTAAGTAGTTTAAATATTGATGAGAACTATGCAATTAGAGTTTCTTTTGATTATACAAACACAAAAGAAGAATTAAATTATTTTATTGATTCTTTAAAGGAGATTTTAGATAAATATGGATAGTCTTAAATATGATCATATAGTTGTAAGATATGGTGAATTATCTACAAAGGGCAAAAATAGAAAAGAATTCACAAAGATGCTTACACATAATATTAAAAGAAGATTAAAAGATTATGATAAATTAACCTACAATACATTACATGATGGTTTGTTTATTAAATTAAATGATGAAGATTACAGTTCTATAAAAAAGGATTTGCAAGATGTCTTTGGATATAGTTATTTTTCTGGTGCTGTAAGAGTTAAAAAGGATATTGAAGAAGTTAAAAATGAAAGTCTACTACTTACAAAAAATCATAATGCTAAAACATTTAAAGTTGCTACAAAAAGACATGATAAACAATTTCCTATGAGTTCTGATGAAATTAATAGAGCAATAGCTGGAAATATATTACACAATAGTGATCTTAGAGTTGATGTACATAATCCAGACTTAATGATTTATGTATCAGTAGATAAAGATTTTATATATGTAATGGATGAAAAGATTAGAGGAAATGGTGGTTATCCTACAGGAGTTAATGGCATGGCAATGCTTATGATGTCTGGAGGAATTGATTCTCCTGTTGCTGGATACATGACAATGAAAAGAGGTTTGAAAATTGAATGTATTCACTTTGCATCACAACCATATACTTCCAAACAAGCATTAGATAAAGTGTTGGCTCTTGCAAGAATACTATCTGTTTATCAAGAAGAAATACTTGTTCATGTTATACCATTTACTGATTTACAATTAGCCATTTATAAAAATGTTGATGAACCTTATTGTATAACTATTATGCGCAGAATGATGTATCGCATTGCTGATGAAATCTGTAAAAAAAGAAAGATTAAAGTAATTACTAATGGTGAATCTATTGGACAAGTTGCATCACAAACACCAGAGTCTATTAGTGTTATTGGAAAGACTGCGGATACTTTAATTCTAAGACCACTTTCAATGATGGATAAATTAGAAATAATTGATATTGCTAAAAAAATTGATACATATGAAACAAGTATTCTTCCATATGAAGATTGTTGTACAATTTTTGCACCAAAAAGTCCAATCACTAAACCTAAGGAAGATAAGTGTATTTACTATGAATCATTATTTAACTATAATGAATTAGTTAGAAATTGTATTGATAATGATGAAATAATTAAAGTTTCATATAGAGATGGAGGAAGTGAAAATGAATCTTTATTCTAATAGAAGACAAAAACTTATTAAAGCCATACCAAACAATGGTGCAATTATATTATTTTCAGGAAGAGCTCCTCTTCGTTCAGAAGATGAAGCATATAATTTTTCTATTAACAGAAATTTCTATTATTTAACAGGTTTAGATAAAGAAGATATGGCACTATTGATGTACAACATCGATGGTACGATTAGAGAAATTCTTTTTATTCTACCATATGATGAAAAACTTGCTAGATGGGTTGGTGGCAGAATGTCGAGTGAACAAGCAAGTGAAATATCAGAAATAAGTGATATTAGGCAAAGAAGTGAACTCGATGATTTTGTAGCTTCTTTAATGAATAATACTAGAAGAGATAATAACTTTAAATTTTATTTTGATTTATGGCAATATACAATGAATCAAAATCAAAGCGATGCTAGTGCATATGCAAAAAAACTACAAGATATTTATCCAGCAATCGTAATTAAAGATATTTATCCTGTTTTAACTCATTTACGTTTAATTAAAGATGAATATGAAATTTCATGCATCAGAAAAGCAATTCATACCACAAACATGGGTATTCAACAAATGATGAGAACTTCAAAACCAGGTATTAATGAAATGACCATGGAAGGAGTATTTGATTTTGTTTTAAGACAATCAATGTGTAAGAATACTGCTTTTAAGACAATTGCTGCAAGTGGTGAAAGAGCTACAATCTTACATTACAGCGACAATGATCAAATAATGAAAGATGGCGAAATGTTCTTATGTGATTTAGGTGCAACATATAATTACTACAACGCTGATATCTCAAGAACTTTCCCTGTTAATGGTAATTTTAGCGAAAGACAAAAGGAACTATATCAAATTGTTTTAAATGCTCAAAAGATTGTAGAAGATAATGCAAGAGTTGGCATCAAGATTAAAGAATTAAATCAAATGGTAATTGACTACTATAAAACAGAACTTCCTAAACATGGTTTAAATGAAGATGTTTCTGAATATTATTTTCATTCATGTTCACACCATTTAGGTTTAGATACACATGATGTTGATGGTGGTTTAGGTAGTAGCTTAGAAGCAGGCATGGTTATCACAAATGAGCCAGGTTTATATATTGCAGATGAAGGTATTGGTATTAGAATTGAAGATGATTTACTAATTACTGGTACTGGTGCTGAAGTACTATCTTCAGAAATAATAAAAGAAATTGACGATATCGAAAGTTTCATGAAGCAACAATAGGCACTTTATTTGTTAAAGTTATATAATAATGTTATGAAAAAAATTATTAAAATTTTATTGTGTATAGTATTAACTTTTACATTTGTATCTTGTAAAGATAATTCTTTACCAATGCCTGAACTTGAAGAAGGTTTAAGAGGCCAATTAGGTATTGATAAAAATATAAACGAAAAAACCATTGATAAATATTTGAATAGAAGTGATAGCGTATATCGCGATGTAAGAATGTTAAAAGATGAAGCCAATTATGAAGCAATTGGTGGCGACTCTTATTTAAGCGGTTTTGTAAAAGGTTTTGAAATTGTACCATTTCCATATTTATCTAATGTTGTAGGTCTTCCTAAGGAAGTAGGAAATACTTATTCAGGAGTAACTCTATTCACTGATAATCAAGATGGTACTTATACCGCAAACTATAAAGAATCCATGCTTATATTAGAAAGCTTATTTCCAAAAGATAAAAATATTTTTCTAATGTGTGGCGGTGGAGGCTATGCTGGTATGTGTAAAAATATGCTAGTAGCTTTAGGATGGGATGAAAATAAGATTTATAATACTGGTGGTTATTGGTACTATCAAGGTGAGAATAAAGTAGAAACTAAATATGAAGAAAATGGTGAAACTTATTATAATTTTGCATTAGTTAATTATCATAATATTGATTTTTCTACTTTGACATTAATTAATGAATCTGGAAGTGATGAAAAAGATAAACCAGTTACGAATGATTCATTATTTATAGAAATTGATTCCGTTTCTAAGCTTCAAGAACTAGAAA
>CADBMV010000142.1 GCA_902795865.1 uncultured Erysipelotrichaceae bacterium
AGTCACTGCTTATAAAGACATTATTGTCACTAGGCTTAAATGCCCTTCTAATCTCTCTAGATTCATCATCTCTAACCGATATATTTTGTAGATTTGGATCATAACTTGATAATCTACCAGTTTGTGTAATAGTTTGTGAAAAGATTGTATGGATTCTAGAATCCTTACCAATATATTTCTTTAATCCTTCTGCATATGTAGAATATAGTTTTGTATACTTACGATATTCTAATACATCATTTACTACTGGGTGATAATCTACTAATTTATTTAATACTTCTGCATTAGTAGAACCTTTTTTTAAATCAGGAAGATCTAATTCATCATATAAAACTTCTGATAGTTGCTTAGGAGATGAAATATTAAATTCATGTCCTACAGACTTATAAATCTTAGTTTCTAAATTATCGATTTTATTTTTGGTATTTAAAGCTATTTCATCTAGCTCCTTTTCATCACAAATAACACCAGTTTTTTCCATATCATATAATACATATACTAGTGGAAGCTCAATATCTTTATACAAATCTACCATCTCTTTATCTTTTAATTCTTTTTGAACATCTTTATATACTTTATATAAGTTTTCTGAAACTTCTTGAATATAAGATGATAATGATTCAAAAGAATATTCTAAAGGTTTTTTTATAGTTCCAAAGATATCTTTTAATTCAGGTAGAGAAATATTTGTGTAATTTGAAATTATACTTCTTAAATCTGTATTGTAGTTATTAGCTAAGAAACACATTAAATATAAATCATCAGTATTACTACCTATTTTAATATCATAATTATCTAAGCAATGTAGAATTGCTTTTAAATCAAAGACAGTTTTTTTCTTATCAGACTTTAAAAAATCTAAAGCTTTTTTATCTTTTAATAAATCTTTAATTTCAATATATTCTTGTTTAGTATTTGAAAAACAAACACCAATTAATTCTCTATCATAATAAGAAAACTCATTAGATACAAAGTAAATAACTGGTTCATTAAATAATTCATCAGATATACTAGTAACTTTATTTAATTTTTTTACTTCTTTTTTCTTATTAGAATAATTTGATCTTATTAAAGAACGCATTTCATATTTATCATAAAAAGCATTCATTCCTTCTTCATCGATATTTAGTTTTATATCATCTAAACTTGAAGAAATATCGACATCTGTTTTAATAGTCGCAAGTCTTTTAGATAAAAAACATGAATCCTTATCTCTAATTAGTTTTTCTTGAAGTTTACCTTTAATTTCATCTATATGTTCATAGATTCCTTCACATGTATCATAATCGTTTAATAATCTTACAGCAGTCTTATCTCCTACTCCTTCAACACCTTTGATGTTGTCAGACTTATCTCCTGCAAGTCCTTTATAATCAATGATTTGATATGGTTTTAAACCATATTCATCTAATAAAGCTTTTTCATCCATCTTAGCAATATCAGACATACCTTTTCTCATCACATAGACACTAGTATTATCATCAATCAATTGAAGCATATCTCTATCACTAGATAAAATACAAGTTTCCATTTTAAATTTTCTTGATAAGGAACCAATAATATCATCAGCTTCAATAGAATCATATTCTAAATATGGAAGTTTATATGCTTCAAGCATTTCTCTAACTAAATCAAATTGACCTATTAATTCTTCAGGTGTTTCTTTTCTACCTGCTTTATAATCTGGTGCAATATCATGTCTAAAAGTATGTTTACCCTTATCAAAAGCTACTACACAATAATCAGGTTCAATCATTTTTAAAGCTGAATTAATCATATTAGCAAAAGCATATACCGCATTAGTGTATACGCCTTTTGATGTCTTCATAATATTTCCATAACAAGTGGCATAATATCCTCTAAATAATACGGAATTGCCATCTATTAATAATAATTTCATTCTTCACCACTAGTCACTTCTACAACATTAGAAGTTGCCATATTTTCTAGAATACTTAAATTTTCATACATCAAAGATAAATAGTCTTTTCCAGATTCTATTTGTGAGTTTGTTAAAGAAGAGATATTGTTCAGTGTAACTCTTTTCAGGCCTAGCTCTTCTTCTAGTTGCACAAACAGATTAATCATTTCTTCTGTCATGTTTGGCTCATATGCAATATATTGCACACCATCATTTTTGATTCTGGCTTTAATAAGTTCCAGCTGTGCAGCACTTGGCAGTGCTCCATATTTAGATAGACATACTGGATATACCTGGAAGCCAAAGTCTTTCTGCCAGCAGCCAAATGAACCA
>CADBMV010000143.1 GCA_902795865.1 uncultured Erysipelotrichaceae bacterium
CCAGATAAACATCCTACAACTGGACCATACAATACTGCAAACACTGATTGAATTCCATATTGGAAAGCAATGTTTGTGTTAGGAATGCCACTAGGAATAGCTACAAATCTTGCAAGCACAAAGAATAAAGCAGCACCAATACCTGTCGCAACAACTTTTCTTACAGAATCATTTTTCATATATATTTCTCCTCCTATTAATCCATAAAAATAAGAAAACCCATCAATTGATGGGCACAAGACTTTTTAACCCATCGATCAAGCTTTAGCACCTTTACTTCTGTCAGGTTGCTGAGATTTCACAGAGCTTGTCTCTCCATCTCTCTTTATGGACAAAATAATAATATCATCTTAGAGCAACTAAGACAATATATTTTATTAATGTAAACTCTTACAATTATCTTTTATCTAAATTTTTAGCTAATCTATTACCAATAAACTGAATTATTTGAACTAGTAAGACAATAATAATTACTGTGATAAACATAATATCACTCTGATAGCGATAATAACCATATCTTATCGCAATATCTCCTAATCCTCCACCACCTACTGTTCCTGCCATAGCAGAATAACCTAGTATTGTTACTAAACATATAGTTATACCATTTATTAGTGATGGTCTTGCCTCTTTTAATAAAACCTTATATATTAGTTGAAAAGTTGAAGCACCCATTGATTGACCAGCTTCTATAACACCTTTATTAACTTCTTTTAAACTTGATTCAACCATTCTGCCAATAAAAGGAATAGCCGCAACAGTTAATGGCACAATGGTTGCTAAAGTACCATAAGTTTTTCCTACAATTAATTTAGTTAATGGAAGTATTAATATTAATAGAATAATAAAAGGAATACTTCTTCCAATATTTACAATAATATCTAAAACTCTATATAAAGTCTTATTTTGTTTTAAACCATTTTCATCAGTTAAATATAATAATATTCCTAAAGGTAAGCCAAATACATAACCAAATATAGTAGATAAAATTACCATTAATAAAGTTTCACCTATTCCCTTTGTAATCATTGAAATTACAGCACTATTCATAATTAGATAACTCCTCCACTACAATAGATTCATTACTTCTTAAATATTCAATCATCTTATTAGCTAATGATTCATCATCTGGTAATTGAACCATCATTTGTCCCTTACTACTACCTGAAATAGATGAAATATTAGATTCAAGAATACTTACAGGAACTTTAAACTCCAGTATTAAATTCGCAATAACTGGTTCAGTTGTATTAGTCTCTTCAAAAGCTATTCTTATAATCTTACCACCCTCAATATTCTTAACTTTATTATCAGAATTAAAAATTAGTCTTTTTGCAGCATTACTCTTAGGATGTCTAAACAATTCTTCAACACTATTTTCTTCAGCTAATCTACCATTTTCTAACACTGCACATCTATTACAAATCTCTTGTATAACTGACATCTCATGAGTTATTACAATAACCGTAATACTATATTTTTTATTTATATCCTTTATTAATTCTAATATTGATTTTGTTGTTTCAGGATCTAAAGCACTAGTAGCTTCATCACATAATAGTATTTCAGGTTTAGATGCAAGCACTCTAGCAATTGCTACTCTTTGTCTTTGACCACCAGATAATTGATTAGGATAGACATCAGCTTTATCTTCAAGACCGACAATTTTTAAATATTGCAAAGCTTTACTTCTAGCTTCACTTTTTTTAATTCCAATTATCTCCATTGGAAAACAAACATTATCTATAACCTTGTCTTGCATCAAAAGATTGAAAGATTGAAAAATCATACCAATCTTTCTTCTTTTTTCTCTTAGTTGTTTTTCATCTAATGACAATAAATCTTCACCATCAATATAAACTTTACCTGAATCTGGTTTTTCTAATAGATTGATACATCTTACTAATGTAGATTTACCTGCACCAGAAAGACCTATAACTCCATAAATCTCACCTTTATTAACTTCAAAAGAAACATCATGTAAAGCCTCAGTGATACTATTACTTGTATTAAATGTTTTACTTAAATTAGATACTTTTATCATATTATTCTACAAACGGTACTACTGCACCTTCAAATGTATTATTAATATAATCAACAACTTCCTTAGATTTTAATACTTCACATAATGCTTTAATAGCTTCATTTTCTTGATTTCCATCTTTTACTGCCACAACATTAACATATGTCTTAGCAGCAGAAGAATCAGATTTCTCATAAGCTATTGCATCTTTAGACACATTTAAATCAGCTGCTAAAGCATAATTACCATTTAGCACTACTACAGCTGCTTCATCTTTAACTCTAGAAATCTGAGCTGCCTCTAGTTCTCTAATATCAACATTCACACTATATGAAACAATATCATTTACTGTCACAATACTATCAGCATCTACACCTTCTGGTAAAGTAATAATTCCATTATCTTGAAGAAGTAATAGAGCTCTAGTTTCGTTTGTGCCATCGTTTGGTACAAATATAACATCACCATCTTCTAGTTCATCTAAAGATGATTTACTACCAGGATAAATACCAAATGGTTCATAATGCACTTTACCTACTACAACTTGATTTGTACCTTTTTCAGAATTATAGTTATCTAAATATGGAACATGTGCAAAATAATTAGCATCAATTTCACCTGATTCTACAACTTCTATTGGTTGAACATAATCTTCAAATTCAACAACATTCAAAGTATAACCTTCTTTAGCTAATAGTTCAGCTGCAACACTTAAAATCTGTGCATGTGGAGTTGGTGAACAAGCAACACTAATGCTTTTTTCATCTTTAGTTTCATTGTTTGAACATCCCACTAATAACAACAACGCAAATAATAATGTAATAAGTTTCTTCATTTTTTGTTCCTCCTTTTTATTACACTAATGTTTGTATAGAAGTTTATAAACAAAAAAGTCATCCCTAAGGACGACTTATTAACCGTGTTACCACCTTAATTCATGTATTGCTACACCTTCTTCAGATACAAACATATCCTAGTACTATAACGTGTACATTACGTTTAACCCTCATATTGGATTAACAGCTCCAAGACCATGTTCACTTATTCTTCAATATCCTTTTTCACCACCCAAGGATTCTCTACAATCTTTAAATAAGTTACTCTTCTTTTCAAAGCCTTTTTTAAATTTTAATATATTCTTTTTTAAAATGCAATATAATCTAACAATCCAATGCAAACAGTATCAAAGTGGTCCCAATATTGTTTCAAAATAGTCCCAAACCCTTTTTATGAAAGAATTAATTTATAAAATTAAATTGGAGGAATACATTATGTTTACACATAATCTCCTGATGCCTGCTTGTAGGTCTAACCCTCATGAAAAAGATAGAAATAATATACTACGTGGTAGCTATAATCTATTACGTGTATCTTATCTTGAGTAATTAGTTAAAGATTTACAAGCAGGCTAAAGAAAACAGG
>CADBMV010000144.1 GCA_902795865.1 uncultured Erysipelotrichaceae bacterium
CCTATTAAAAACTGTCGACTTACCGACATTGGGTCTACCAACGATTGCGACAGTTCCATCTATCATTTTACTCTCCTACTTTTTCTTTTATAATCTCAAGAACTCTTTCGGTAACTTCCTCCAAGCTCATATCAGATGTATCTATTTCGATAGCGTCATCTGCTTTTCTTAAAGGAGAATGTTCACGATGAGAATCTTGATAATCTCTTTTCTTGATATCTTCCAGTATTGTTTCATAATCAGCTTCAATACCCTTTTCGATATTCTGTAAGACTCTTCTTTGAGCTCTCGCTTCAGCTGAAGCAACTAAATATAGTTTAACTGGAGCATCCACAAGAACTACTGTTCCTATGTCTCTGCCATCAAGAATATAGCCACCATTTTCACAGATTTTTTGTTGCATAGCAACTAAAGCTTCACGACAACCCTGTAATTTAGAAACATCAGAAGCTCCCATCGATATTTCGTTTGTTCTTATCTTTTCAGAAATATCTTCACCATCTAATATGACTCTTCCATCATTTGTCATATCTAGATCCATTTTTTCAATCATCTTGACGATATTTTCTTCATCATCTATTTTGATATCATCTTGAAATGCCTTATATGCTACAGCACGATACATTGCTCCTGTATCTAAGTGCACAAAGCCTAATTTTTCTGCCAAGATATCAGCTATAGTTGATTTACCAGCTGCACTTGGACCATCAATCGCAATATTATATTTCATTAAATTATTCCTCTAGTTCTAAGAATATAGAATATTATTAGTCCTAATACTGCAACCAATATTACAATCAAAACAATTAAAATAATATTTAAAATTGTATTTGAATCATCTTCTTCATCTACTTCAATTAAATCTTCTTCACCAGCAGCCACTACAAATGGAATAGTATTTGATATAGTACTACTTGTAGCTTCTTCAGCTTCAAGTTCTTTGATATTCTTAATTTCTACTACATCTTCTTCTGCTTCATCTTCTAATGCTTTAGTTAAGACAGGATGTTGCTCAACTGGTTCATTTACTACTTCTGGTACTTCCTGAACAACTTCGCTATTAGATATTTCATCCATAATCTTAGTTATTTCAAGTGAAACTGTATTAGAAAACTCTTCATCATTTTTAGTATTAGTATCACTTACTGGTACTTCACTATATTGATGTTTTTCACTTCTAGTAGCACCAGGATGTCTAACTGAATGAACAAGGTTATTTGTTAAAGTAGTGATAGTTTCTTCACCAACAGAACGATTATATTCACCAACTTCATTAATTGTTTCTTGAATTAAACTACTATCATAACTATGATCAATATCTTCAGGTGCATGATTATCAGCTACTTCTTCTTCAACGACTTCTTCTTCAACAACTTCTTCTGGAGTATTATCCTCTTTGATAACTTCTTCAGCAGTTTCTTCAACAACTTCTTGAGTTTCAACTAAATCTTCTTCTTTAGTTTCAGTCTCATTAACTTCTTCTGTAATATTCTCTGATACAGGTTCTTGTTCCTGAATTGTTTCTTCAACAACTTCTTCTTTTTCAGAAACAATATCATTTAAAAATTGCATAGCAGCTAATTTTTCAGCTTCTGTATCAATTCTGTCAATTTTTTCGCTTTCATCTTCAACATCTGCTTGTTCAGCTTCGTGTTCAGCTACACCTTTTAAAATTTCATTAACTTCTTCTTGAACATCTTTATGAACATGCTCAACTTCTTCCTCAACTTCTTGAGCAGCAACAGAAGTTTCTTCATTTAACTCCGCAATATTTTCTTCAGTTGCTTCTGCAACTTCTTCAGTACGTTTTTCAGCTTCTGCATATGCGGCTTCAATTTCTGGATTTGTGTTAGATAATTCTTTATATCTAGCTTCTTGTTGCTCTAAGAATTCTTCTGTACTAATTGGTTCAGTTTCTAATTGAGCTTCCTCATATAAGTTTGATACTTCATTATTTTCAAAGCTTTCTTCAACTACAGGCTCGCTATATGTTTCACTAGCTTCTTCAACTATTTCTTCTTCTACTTCTCTAGGAGCTTCAAATTTCTCTTCTTCTTCATGAACTTGCTCAATCACAGGATTTTCCATAGTGTTATCTTCAATGATAGGCTCAAAAGAATGAACTTGAGTTAAATCTTCTTCAGTTTGTCTATCATCATTGATATCTGGTAGTTCGTCAATATTAAAAGTATTCTCTATTTCATAAGAATGTGAACTTGATTCTGGAAATTCTTGTAAAGAATTCCAAACATATCTGTTATTAAAGAAATCATCGTTTTGTTTTGAATAAGAGTATGGATCATATGCATCATCATTTTCCTCAAATGCAGTCCAAATGTATTTAGGATCATCATCCAAAACTTTTCTTACGCTTTCTTGTTCTTGCTTTTCTAGTCTTTCCCCTGTTAAATTAGTTAATCTATCTTCATATACTGATAAATCTTTTGTAGATAAAGAAGGCTCTTTATCATTAGCAAGAGAGTCTCTTAAATCAGCAAATTTTTGTGTTCTTGTTAGTTTAGCCATAACAAAACCTCCAAATTTTGATACTAATGCATTATAACATATATAATATTAAAATAAAATATTTCACATATCTTCACACATTCAAAAACAGCGATAATTAAAGCGTTTTATTTAATTATTGGAGAGATGTGTTTATAGATTATCAAAGTTAAAATATCAACAATAATTGCCTTAATTAAATTAAATGGTAATACACATACCAAAACAAAACTTAGTTTATCTTTCACTATTGAAAATATTGCGTTACCCATAGAAATAATTGTTTCTAAAGGAATATGATAAAGATTTACATAAGCAGGAATTATAAATAAATAGTTTCCAATAGTTGCTACTAAAGCCATGATGATAGAACCTACTGCCATAGCTTTGATTGCACCTTTTTTACTTTTATCTTTTTGATATATGTAAGCTGCACTTACACAAAAACTGCTTGAGATTATAAATGCAGCTATTTCTCCTACAAATGCAGTAGATGTAGGCTTTAATAGTAATTTAATAATGATTTTAACAATTTGAATAAATAGTGCAGGAACAGGTCCTAAGGCAAAAGCACCAATTAAACATGGTAAATCACCCAAATCAAGCTTATAAAAGTTAGGAGCAATAGCGATTGGAAAATCAAACAACATTAGTACAGCTCCTAAAGCTCCAAGAATTGCAATAATACTAATGTTTTTAACAGTTAAATGTTTATTCAAAATAAAAAAACCTCTCTCATCCTGACTATACAGTCGCCACTTGAATCTCACAAGTTCTGCTTAAGCTCGCGGGGTTTACCGCCGATCAATGAATTACACATTGCCCTGATGTTTCTATACAAAAATAATATCACTCAATTATAGTAAAATAAAGTTATATGATTAACAAACTCCAAGAAGCAATTAACAACTCTAACACTATTGTCTTTTTTACTGGTGCAGGCTTATCAACCGCATCTGGTATTCCTGATTTTAGATCGGCTACTGGTTTATATAAAAATGTATATAGAGCTGAACAAATGCTTTCACATACTTTTTTTGAATATAAAACTAAAGATTTTTATGATTTTTATAAAGAAAAAATGTTGTATCCTGATGCCTTACCAAATTATGCACACATCTTTATGTCTAAACTACAAGAGCATAAAAATGTGTCGGTTGTTACACAAAACATAGATGGACTTCACCAAAAAGCTGGTTCAAAAAAAGTTTATGAGCTTCATGGTTCTGTATTAAGAAATTATTGTACTCATTGTCATAAGTTTTTTGATTTAGACTATATTATCAATTCAAAAGACATACCATATTGTGATGAATGTGGATCTATAGTTAAACCTGATGTTGTTTTATATGAAGAAGGTTTAGATGAACATACTGTTTTTAATGCAGTTAAAAGTATTGAGCAAGCTGATCTATTAGTAGTATGTGGTACCTCATTAGTAGTTTATCCTGCCGCAAGCTTCATTCAATACTTTAGAGGAGACACTTTAGCTATTATAAATAAAGATGCCACATCCTATGATTCAAGATGTGACATCGTTATACATGATGATTTAGTTAATACTTTTAAACAATTATCTATTGATTAATAAAATGTGTTCTTTTATCATTTTCAATTATTGGAAGACTTAAACCATTTTCATCAGCTAGTTTTCTCATTTTAATATAATAAGCCATATTTCTTCCTAGATTTCTCATAGTTTGAAGTCCTTCTTCATCTTTTTGAACATCTTCAGGAGTAAAACCATGCACATCATTCCAATAAGTTGAAGTAATAATACTCATTCCTGAAATAGAAAAGAATTTATTAATCACATCATTAGTTGTGATGTTTCCTGCTCTTCTAGAAGAAGAAATACTGGCAGCAGCTTTCATATTTAAACTATTTGGATATGAATAAAATAATCTATCTAGAAAAGAAATTATAGATCCGGTTGGACCTGCATAATATACACTAGAGCCCACTATGATTCCATCAGCTTCATCAAGCAATGCATATGTTTCATTAACAAGATCTTTCTTAACACACTCACCTGTTTTATGACACGCACCACAAGCCGCACATGATGGAATATTCGAAGGCACAGCTATAATTTGTGTATCTATACCTTCCTCATTTAATACTTTTTCAATTTCTTTTAATGCTGTATATGTACACTCATTTTTACGTGGACTACCATTAATCATTAATACTTTCATAATTCCTCCTAGAATTTTAATGTTGCATTTACGGCATTAAGCCATCTATTATACTTTTCTACAACTTCTTCATCAGGCATACTAGGTTCAAATACTTTAACTGCTTCATCCTTAAAATCTTCAAGTTTATAAAAACCTACAGCTAAACCCGCAAGTCTTGCAGCACCTAGAGAAGTAGTCTCTGATAATAAAGGTTTAATTACAGGAATTTGTAAGATATCAGATTGGAATTGAACTAAGAAATTATTATTACTTGCACCACCATCAACTTTAATTGATTCGACCTTTTCATTTAATTCATCTTCCATTATCTTAATTAAATCTTTAGATTGATAAGCCATAGATTCTATACATGCTCTAACTAAATGAGCTCTACTAGTACCTCTAGTTAATCCAAATATTGCACCTTTACACTTATCATTCCAATATGGTGCACCTAATCCTGTAAAAGCAGGGACTACAACTACCCCATTAGTATCTTGCACACTACTAGCTAAATCTTCTGATTCTGCTGCATCAACAATAAATTTCATCTCATCTCTTAACCACTGAATTAAAGAACCAGAAACAAATATTGAACCTTCTAGTGCATATTTAACTTCATCTTTAATCTTCCATGCAACAGTTGATAGTAAACCCTGTTTAGAAATAATTGCATCCTTACCTGTATTTAAAAGAATAAATCCACCAGTACCATATGTATTTTTCACATTTCCTTTATCAAAACAAGATTCTCCAAAAAGCGCAGCTTGCTGGTCACCAACTAAAGCTGTTATAGGACAAGAATGATTAAAGAAATGACGTGGATCAATATTACCAAATACACCTGAAGTATCTTTTATTTCTGGAAGCATGCTTCTAGGTATATCAAATATCTTTAATAATTCATCATCCCAATCTAAAGTATGAATATTAAATAGTAAAGTTCTAGATGCATTTGTAACATCAGTTGCATGAACATTACCACATGTAAATTTCCATAATAAGAAAGTATCAATTGTTCCAAATATGATATTAGGATTATCTTTAACACCTTCAACATTATCTCTAATCCATTTTATTTTTGAAGCACTGAAATATGGGTCTAATACTAATCCTGTTTTTTCTTTAATTAATGGTTCTAAACCATCTTGTTTTAGCTTAGTTACAATATCTGAAGTTTGACGAGATTGCCAGACAATAGCACGATATACAGGTAAACCTGTATTTTTATCCCAGAGTACAGTTGTTTCTCTTTGATTACTAATACCTACACTGACAACTTCCTCTGGCTTGATTTGTCCTCCATCAAAAATTTGGGCAATTACTGATAAAGTTGATAACCAAATCTCGTTTGCATCTTGTTCAACCCAACCAGGATTAGGAAAGATATTTGTTATTTCTTTTTGTGCTGTTTTAACGACATTTTGATCCTTATCAAAAAGTATAGCTCTTGTACTTGTTGTTCCCTGATCAATAGCTAAAATATATTTTTCCATTTTATATAGACTCCTTATTATCAATTCCATTATATAATAAATAAGTAAATAGGAGGTTTATGATGAAAGAAACACTAGTAATACTTGCTGCTGGTATGGGCTCTAGATATGGTGGTTTAAAACAAATTGATGGTGTTGGAAATCACAACGAACCCATAATTGAATTCACAATCTTTGATGCTATTAAGACTGGATTCAAGAAAGTTATTTTAATTATAAAAAAAGAAAACGAAGAAGCTTTTGAAGAATCTTTGGTTTCAAAAATTAGACCATATATAGAAGTAGAATATGCTTATCAAGATTTAAACGATGTTCCTGAAGGAACTATTATTCCTCAAGACAGAGTTAAACCTTGGGGTACTACTCATGCATTACTTAGCACTAGAAATATGATTAAAGATGATCCATTTGTAGTATGTAATGCAGATGACTTCTATGGTAGAAATGCTTTCGAAAAAATAATGGAATTCTTCCACAATAATCAAGATCCAGATACATATTGTATGGTTGGTTATAAAGTAGAAAATACATTAAGTGATAATGGTTCTGTTACTAGAGGATATTGCCATACAGATGAAAATAATTATTTAACTTCTATTAATGAAATCATGAGCATTAAATGGAATGATAATCATGACGGAGTTATATATGAAGAAAACAATGAATTTAAACCTCTAGAAATGGGATCACCTGTTTCCATGAATTTCTGGGGATTTAATCCAAGTGTATATGAAAAGATGAATAAGATATTTACAGAAGAACTACCTGAAGGTTTAAAAACAAACCCTTTAAAATATGAAGCACTTCTTCCAAATCATGTAGGAGTAATGATTAAAAATGATATGTGTAAAGTAAAAGTATTAACCTCAAATGATAA
>CADBMV010000145.1 GCA_902795865.1 uncultured Erysipelotrichaceae bacterium
TATTTAAATCATTTAAGTCTATAAATGCAGAGCTTTCAGATTTACGATATAAAATATCCTTAGCTTTTATGCTGCTTTCTTCCTTAATAGGTCTTTTTACAACTTCTTCTTCAACTTCTTGAATATCATCTTGCTCATCTTCTACTGTTTCAAATAAGATGTCTAAGAATTTCTTTTTAATATCTTTCATACTATCCTCTTCTTTATAATTCTACAACATTTTAACACTTATATATACATAATTATTCATTTGTTTCATATTTATAATCATCTACTAAAAAATCATTTATAACACCATTTACAGGCATTATTTTTTCAAATGGATTGATATGCTTCTTTTCATAGTCAATTACATCTTTTGTAGAATAATTAGCAATAATATCACTATCCTTAACTTGGCTTGATTTAGCAATTAAAAGTATCTTTGAACAAGTTTGTAATAGATCACTTTCATCACAATATCCATAGAATACTAATTCTCCACTTACAAAATACAATAAATATTGTTTATGATATTCGTAAATATTAAAGAAATAATTATGCGCATTTTCTTCAATATCAAGATATGAACCTTCTTTATGATAGACAAGCTTATTATTATCAAAGAAGCCCTCATCAGAAATATTGCGATATGGATAATATTCAGTATTTAAAATTGCAGGAATATTGATATCCATAATTATCTTTGAATCATTATATGTGAAGATATTTGATAATTTATCACTAGAATATTCCTGTATATCACTAGGTAAATAAAAGTCTACATAATCAGTATAATTGTTTCTTCTATATCTAATGCTTTCACTATCAATACTAAAAACTTCATCAATAGATGATTTTATATTTGTAGTATAACTACAAGCACTAAGAAGTACACAAACAAAAAATACTATGATTTTTTTCATGACTTCATTTTAGCATATTGTGTTCATTAAAACTAAAATAGCCTGTCTTTCCTACAATAATATGATCTATCAAAGGAATACTTAACATAGCACATGCATTTTTTAAATTATTAGTTAAATTAATATCCTCTTTAGATGGTTTTAAATTATCACTAGGATGGTTGTGTGCAACAAGTATTGAAGATGCTTTAATAAGAATTGCGGTTCTTAATATTCTATCAATACCTACACTAGTAGAATTCTTACTTCCTTTAAACATTGTCTTTGCTTTTAAAACTGTCCCTTTTGAATTCATATAAACCACAAAGAATTCTTCTTCACTAGAAAAACTAATATTAAATCTTAACCACTCCACTACTTTTTTAGGATTAGTAAGTTCAATCTGATTAATCTTTTCAATTTTACTCAATCTTTTTGATATCTCTAATATCGCAAGTATTTCTAATGCTTTTGCTTGTTTAATACCTTTAACACTAGTTAATTCTTCATATGTTAAAGATAAAAGATTATGAAAACCATTAGCGAGTTCTATAACTTCTTCAGCTAACTCATAAACATTTTTATTCTTATAAGCTGATTTAATGATTAAAGCCAATAATTCTTCATTTTCTAAAGTAGAAATGCCATACTTTATAGCTTTTTCTCTAGGAAAGATTCTCTCATTCACAAGCAAACCTATCCTTCTTAAGATATTCAATAGTTTTATTTAAGCTATAATCATCTTCAATTAAATAATCTTGTCTTCTTATTAGTTTATTGTCTTCAAAATAATATGTATCATCTAATTGGTTTTTTAAAAGACTTAATCTTTCCTCATATTGAAATAAATCACTAGCTAAAGTATAAGTTTGAAAAACACTGATACTTTTAATCTGATCGTATTCAGCATTAATATAAATATCAATATCTCTATCAGCTTCAAATTTACTACAAGCTATAGTTTTTTCTTTATTTTCACAAGAAGTTAAAAATAATAATAAAATTAATATGATTTTTTCCATTTCTTTAATATGCAATGACATATTAAAATACCAACTATCGCACCAGATATATCTATCATTACATCAAATATTGAACCATTTCGATTCTCTATAAATAATTGATGTATTTCATCACTTGATGCATATATACTAGAAAATAGTATTGCTTTAAGGATGTTTTTAGTAAATGAATATTCAATGATATTGAGATAGCTTAATACACCTAATATTAAGTATTCACTAAAGTGTGCTAATTTTCTAATAATAGGTATAAATCTTTCTAGAAAATCAACTTGTGAAATTATGTTTCCTCCACTTATATAATTAAACACATTATATATAAGTGATGAAAACATACTTGATGTATTAGATGAATCATTGCCATTTTGATTAGAAAACATGAATATCAATATCATCCATCCAATAAGCAATAATAATTTCAATGCTTTTTTCATGTATATATGATATCACTAGTTTAAGTATGACATTAATAAGCTATTTTCATTTATTGTACAAGACTTACTTGAATCATATGTACTAGAAGAAGCTATAATATTCACATCAGCAAGTTTTAAAGCTTTATTTAATAAATTAACGCAATCATTACTAATAGCTATGGATATAATGTTTACTCTACTATCTTTATCGTAAACATTAATTAATCTACCATTATTATCATATAAACCAGTTATGCGACAATTGCTTAGTAATAAATCACTTATAGCCTTATCTTTATCTTTAATAGTCACATATACATCAACATTCATATCAACATTTAAAGCTCCAGTATTAACTTTTACTTCAGAAGTATAAATATCATAGTTGACTTCGTTTTTATTTAAATAAGTATTGGCTAAATCTTTAATATTATCTTCTAAAGCAATCTTATAAAATAATGAACCTGTAGGAATAGAAAAAGATAGTTTCACATACTTATTTAAGATATCTTGTTTATCTAGATATACATCATCATTTAAGTATTCTTTTGGAACTAATACTTCTAATAAATCATCTTCTTTAATTTGTTTTCTTTGTTTAATAAGATGAGAAGAGACATAGGTTTTGATGTAATCCATAGAATACTTGCGGTAAGCATAAAATGATAAACAAGCGCTTATCAAAAATAAAATAGTTGGTGCAATAATAAAAATATTTTTCTTAGTCATTTTTGACCTCCTTCATATCTTTATTCACCAGAAATCTTTAAATTCCTAACTTTTCTTTTTAAAAACATGAAAAATAATAACTTATATAATAAAAAAGCTAAAGTTTTAATAAACTTTAGCTATATTTAAACAGTCATGTGAACCTTTCTTACTTCTTATATTCTTCAAAAGTTTCTATAACTTTTCTCTCATATTTTTTACCATCAACCTTAATGAGATCTCTTCCAATCGTGTTTTTAAATGAAGTTACTACCTCTTTATTATTAACTTCAATTAATCTTGCCTTAAATAGATAATCTTCCCATTTTGCGAAGCCATAAAGTCTATCTTTGAATGTTTTAGGACTTTTATAGCTTACACCATAGATGATTTTTCCATTCTTTCTTTTTAAAGCCCAATCACAATTTGCGACACCATTGCCCCAGTGATCACTACCTCTAACTATACCTTCTTTTGAATACCAATATCTACTACCAGAATCTGATTCAAAATCAGGATCACCTTTTGGTTTTTTTGTTTCAGTATACATAACTAAAGTGTTTTCAAAATAATTCATTTCACTAGCTATGCCATCTTGTAGATTCTCATAATATTTTTTTGATGTCTTAAAGAATTTTGCAGGTCCTTGGTATCTTTTAATTTGTTCAGGATCTGAATTTTTTATTGTCTCAATTAATTCCTTTTGATTCATGATATATACTCCTTCAGAATTTAATTATACATCTTTAATCTACTTCAACAACACCATCTTCTTTAATAGTGATTGTCATGCCATCTTTAACATAATTTAAAAATTCATCACCTAATTCATCAATAACCGGCATCTTAGCATCAGACCAAACACTTGCTAAAACTGCACCTGCACAAGCTAGAGAATCAATTCTATTCGCAAATAACATACATGCAGGATTTCTTTTCATTTCGCATGAACAATATAAAACTAATCCACCTGTAGTAGAACCAATAGTTTGAGGTAGACACAATGCTTTTCCAGCAATAGGTTTACCATATAAATCTGGATTGTTTTGATCAGAAACTTTTGCGGTTTTATCTCCAAATTGTAATGCTTTCTGTAAAGAAGCTAAAGTATTAAATCCACCATGAGTTACTACAGCTTGAGATGTACAAGTTCCTGGAGTAACAATTCTTCCTTTAAATTGTCTCATTCTAGATACCTCCTTTACATAGTTGAAGCACAATTTCATCATCTGTGTAATATCTAGATGATGTATAAGTTCTAAGTTTATTACTAGAAGTAATTACAGGCATCTTACCACTAAGTGGATTATTCATATACATCAATGGACATATATAAGATAAAACAATACCTGTTTTTTCTAAACGTGGATAATAATCAGTTTTCTTAAACTGTTTAATAACTGCAGGTGCTGCAGTAAATACAGTTGGGATTAATACTTGAGCATTATGATATTTATTTAAGTTTTCTTCTATTACATCAGTCCAATCTTTAAGTTGTTGTAAAGACATGTGTGGACATCCCATGAAACATAATTTAGGTTTAGCATCTTTATCTTTCCAAATAATTGGATAATTATTATATGTTTCTTGTAATACTTCATCAGTAATAACAAATTCCTTAGCATTTTCTAATATTAAGGATTTACCTAATTTTTTAGCTTCAGGAGTTAGATTATCGACATGGTATAAACCTACAGCACCATTAGAAGCTGTTGCTGCACCAAAATCTTTTAAGTATGTACAAGCACTCTCATCTAATTCATCACCAATCCACTTATCTAAACCAATAATATATGGAACATCTTCCATAACTTTCATACCAATAGCACTACCCAATAGTTGTGCTTCAGGTTTTTTACTTGTTTCTATTTTGATAATCCAACTAGCCTTTCTTCCTTCATCTGTAAGCAAACCAAAATATGGAACATAACCAACAATAGA
>CADBMV010000146.1 GCA_902795865.1 uncultured Erysipelotrichaceae bacterium
GCCATCTAATACCATAGATTGTGTGAAAACACTTCACACACCAGATGGTGTAGCGATCACACAAACAACGAAAGTGGTATGGAGTTCATTTTTTTTAATAATCAAATATTGTCTTTTTACTTATATAAGCAGAATATTTTTCATTCCATGTTTGATAAAACTTTGATTCTTCAAAGTTTTTTAATGCTTGTTTTGTTAAATCAATTTTTATCATCATATCAAATCTATTTCTTAGATTCATACTTGATGTAAAAACTTCAACCTTTTTTACTCCTTCAATACTATACGCATTATCAAAGTATTCTTTAATTTCAGGTATTAATACTTGCTTATCAGCTTTTGAATTAAATTTAATAATTATATGATGTTTCATAATTCTTCTCCATTAATAATATAATAAACCAAAGTATCCCAATATCTATCATGATAATATAAATCATCTTTTCTAACACCTTCAAAAACCATCCCACATTTTTTCATAACTACACCAGAAGCTATATTATCTTCAATATGGCATGACCAGACTTTATGAACACCATTTTTAAACATAAAGTCTATCATCGCTTTTAAAGCTTGAGACATATATCCTTTATTCCAATACTTCTTCCCTATTGCATATCCTAGTTCAACACTATTCATCAACTCAAAAGGATTATTGCATTGTAAGATATTTCCTATTACTTCATTATTCTGTTTTAAAACAATCGCAAAGATATATTTTTGAGTTTCAATAAATGAATTTAACATTCTTTCAAAATCAAAATCTTCAATATTATCCGCATAATCAGTCACATAATACTTTAAAACTTCTTTATCATTATTAATATTATTAAAGATTGCTTGTTTATCATCTAATGTAAGATATCTTAGATATAAATCTTTAGTCTCTAAAACAATGTTTTGATTAAAATCTTTCATATAATTATTATATAATTCAATTATGAGCATTAAAAAGATTAATGTTGTAGAAATTGTTTTGATTAGTTTACTACTAGTCTTTTTTATTGGTTCTATAACAAAAACAGAAAAAAAAGAAGAACCTGTAGAAAAGATTCCTGTTAGTTCTAAGATTGATATAGATTTAAATAAGATTGAATCAATAAGTGGTAAATACTCATATGATGATGAAAATTATAGCTCAATGTTTGGAATTGATATATCAGAATTTAATGGTGAAATTGATTGGGCTAAGGTTAAACAAGATAATGTAGAATTTGTCTTTATTAGAATAGGAAGACGAGGAGCAACTTCAGGTTTACTTTATGATGATGAAACATTTGAAGTAAATTATCATGGCGCTAGAGAAAATGGTATTAAAATTGGTGTTTATTTCTTTTCACAAGCATTCGATCAAAAAGAAGCTATCGAAGAAGCTAAATGGGTAATTAATAAACTTTCTGATAAACAAATTGAATTACCTATTGTTTTGGATTGTGAAGAAGTTGTATTAGAAGATGAAACACCAAGAATTGATAGTTTAGATGCGAAACAACATACTGATAATGCTTTAGCATTTCTCAAAGAAATAGAAGCAAATGGTTATCAAGCAATGCTTTATACATATCCATATTGGGCAAATAATTATTATGAAATGGATAGATTCTCTGATTATTCTATTTGGCTTGCATATTATGATGATAATCCTGATGTGGATTATCCTTTTGCGATGTGGCAATATTCAAATACGGGAACTATTAATGGTATTAAAGGCGATGTAGATATGAATATTATGTTTATACCAAAGGATTAAGATGGATAATTTTAAACAAAGATTAACAGATTTCTATAATAAGTTTAATGAAAATAAAAGACTAGATCACAGACATGGTCAAGTTGAGTTTTTAACATGCACAAAATATATAAAAGAGTATTTAAAAGAAAATGATACAATCATCGATATTGGTGCAGGACCAGGTAAATACACAATCTATTTTAAAAATGAAGGTCATGATGTAACAGCCGTAGAATATGTAAGACCAAATATTGGTATGCTTAAAGCAAAAGATCCTAGTATTAAAGTTGTTGAGACAAGCGCAACTGACTTATCAATGTTTAAAGATAATGAATTTGATGTCGCTATTTTATTTGGTCCTATGTATCATCTGTATAGTAAAGAAGATAAGCTTAAAGCTCTTAAAGAAGCAAAAAGAATCACCAAGAAATATATTTTTGTTTCTTATATCATGAATGATTATAGTGTCATAAGATATGCTTTTGTTGAAGACCATTATAAAGAAATAAAAGATAAATTAGATGAAAGCTATCATATTGACGATAAAGATGGCTTATTCTTTCAAAGTAGAATTGAAGATATGGATGAACTTAATGAATTAGCTGATTTAAAACTTGTGAAACGTTTTGCAGCAGATGGACCAAGCGATTATATGCGTCCAACTATAAATATTATGGATGATGAAACCTTTAAAGGATTCATTGATTATCATTTAAAGACATGTGAAAGAAAAGAACTATTAGGTGCTAGTTCACATGTAGTAGATATCTTAGAAAAAAGAAGCGCTTAATCTTGCGCTTCTTCATTTTCTTCTGGAGTATATTTTATTACTAAATGTCTTTTTACACCTTCACCTACAGATACTGTAGATACATTTTTAAAGTTTTGTAGATATTGATGAATTACTTTTCTTTCATCATTAGGCATTGGATCTAATTCACAATCTACATGAGACTTAGCTACATTGATTGCTTCTTTTCTAGCTATTGCCTTTACTTTCTTATATCTATCTTCTTTATAATGATTAACATCAATAATTACATTAATTCTCTTTTTAAATGTAGCATTAACTGCAGCTTTTAAAACTGTAGAAATAGCTCTAAGAGTTTGACCATTCTTACCAATGATAATCGCATTGTTTTCAGCATCCAATATTACTCGATATAATAGTTCATCAGAATCATCTTTATTCTTATCAACGATTATTTCAATAGATACTGCTTGATTTAACTCTGTAAAATAAGCACCTAAGTAATCAAATATAAATTCTTTGATATCTTTAGAAGTAAATGCTTCAATAGTTACTGATTTATGAATACCAAAGATACCACCTTTTTCTTCATCAATTACGTTATAAGTTATTTCTTCAACTTTACAACCTTGTTCAGTTGCAATATTATTCAAAGCTTCTTCTAATGTTCTACCAGTATATTGTTTCATTAGTTTGCCTCCTTATGAGTTAAATTATCAATAACCAAAGTCTTTCCAATATTAACTATTGAAGAAATACAATAGTAAAGTGATAAAGCTGTTGGAATAGAAAACATCGCAACAGCAACCATTGCCAACATTCCATATGTCATTGCCATATTAGGATTTTCTGGTTTTTGATAAGTCTTATGATGTTTTTCAGCTTCTTCTCTACCACGTTTTTCAGATAATAGTTGTGGTAATTTCATAGACAAGAATTGTGAAACAACCATTAAAACAAATATAACTAAACATACCCAAGCACCTTGGCTTATTGCCTGACTTGGAGAAAGAGATAAATTTGTATTTAAGAATGTAGCATTGGCTACAGCTGAAGATCTTCTTACAGCACTATACATTCCAAATAATAATGGGAATTGAATAAATGTAGAAACCATTGATCCCAAAGGATTAATATCATATTTTGCGTATAGTTGTTGCATCTCCATAGCCATACGTTGTTGAGAAGCATCATCACTTCTACCTTCATATTTTGCCTGAATCTTTTGTAATTCAGGTTGTATTTCTTGCATCTTTTGCATTGCAACATTTGATTTAAATGTAAATGCCAAAACAAGCGCATTTAAAGCAACCGTAACTAACGTAATAGCTAAAAAGATACCTACTTTAGGTTCTAAAAAGTTTATTGCTTGAGCTAAAGGATATGTAATGATAGCTGAAAAGAAACCATCATTCATAACCTCAGATATCTTTGTATCTAATGTGATAAGTTCTGAAGATGTTGAACAACCTGTTAATACAAACGCTATTGTTATAATTGCTAATATCTTTTTTAAGCGTTTTTTCATAAAAATCTCCTTATTCATACTGTTATATTATAGCGTTTTTAATAAGTATTTCCAAATCATTTTTATTTTCTTTAAAAGATTTAGATAAAAAGCTATTTCTCACAATTACTATTACATCATATGGATAATTATCAAAATCAATTATTTCCATAAGCATTTGTCTAACTTGTCTTTTAATTTTGTTTCTTTCGACCGCATTACCTAACTTTTTTGAAGCAGATATGCCAGCTCTAGCAATACTTAAACTTTTTGTTTTAAAATACACTACAAAACTCGCATTAGCTTTAGAATGCTTATAATAAATTATCTTTGAAAACTCTTCATTTTTTTTGATGCGATATAGTTTTTTCATAAAAATAAAAGCCACCTTTAGTGACTTTAAGCGGATAATACCTTTCTGCCTTTAGCACGGCGTCTTGCTAGTACTTTACGACCTCCAACAGTCTTCATTCTAGCTCTAAAACCATGTACATTTTGGCGTCTTCTTTTACTTGGTTGATACGTTCTTTTTGCTGCCATAATAAGCCACCTTTCCTCAAATGCTATTATA
>CADBMV010000147.1 GCA_902795865.1 uncultured Erysipelotrichaceae bacterium
CATGATAAGTTGAGAATAATGGAAAAAGACATCACGACCATCATCTGCTGTAATGAAGCCAAATCCCTTAACCTTGTTGAATCTTTTAACTTTGCCTAACATTTCCTTATTCTCCTTTGAATATAATTTTAGCACACTTTATTTTTACTTTGTAAAGTTTTTGTAAGCCAAAGATAACAGTTTGATTAAACAAACTTTTTCTTTTAAAGCATTATAAACCCCAAGCATACTTGAACCAGTAGTCACCACATCATCAAGTACCAGAACCTTTTTATGTCTATTTCCATCGTAATAATAATTACTAATCATTCTTTTTCTGTTTATACTATCTTTACCCTCTTGAATTAACTCATCTTTTTGATAAAGGCCTGCTATTCTTTTTTGTTTTAAATTATTAAAAATAAGCTCTAAATGATTAAAACCCCTTTCATTTATCTTTTTTTGACTACTTGGCACAAAGATAATCTTATAATCAAAATAGCGATAATTAATATAATCATCTAACCAATAAGTAAAGACATCTTTTAATATTTCATCATGTGCTTCCTTATATTGAATTAATAAACTTTTAAATAAAGAATCATAATCATAGAAAGATTCAACCTTAATATTTTCATATTGAATTATTTTTCTTTTTATAGGCATCTTTTTACGACATTCAATACATAATAAATCTTCCTTTAAAAACAAATTAGAAAAATTAGTTTTACTTTTTTCTAAATCACAATAAACACATCTCATATATATGCATTTGCCTCCTTTAAATACTTAATAGTATTATCTATTTGTTTTGACCTATGATTAGAAATAATATAACCCTCACCTAAATCACTATTTAATCCTCTCTGCAGTCTTCCTAACATCTGTATTAAATTAGACTCATCAAAAATAGAATAATAATTTAAAATAACTACATTGATATTAGGAATAGTTATTCCTCTTTCTAAAACACTAGTAGAAAATATATATTTATACTTACCATTTCTAAAATCATCAATATTTTTTTGTCTATCATCTAAATCAGAATAAACATATGTACAAAGAAAGAATAATTTAAATAACTTATATAATAGATATGCTTGTCTTTTACTAGAAACAAAAATGATACATTGTCCATCCATTTTTCTTAGTAAGTAATAAAGATAAATTAAGGATAATTCTTTATTTAAATATTTAACTTTTGGTACAACAAGTGGCTTATTATTTGGTTTAGTATATAGTCTTACAATCTTATATACTCTTTTATTCAGTATTCTTTTTAAATCATCATCAACAGTTGCACTAGAAAAGATTATTTTTCCTTTACACGCATTTAAAGAAATATTCATTAAAGTTTCGTTGCCTTTCAAAGGAAAAGCATCAACTTCATCTAATATTAATAAATCAAAAGTTTTATAGTATCTATATAATTGGTGACATGTACAGACAATCAAATCACCATCTAAAGTATCATGATGGCCACCATATACAGATATAACTTTAGCTTTCTTAAAAATACTTTTAAATCTTTTTTCTAATTCTATTACTACTTCTCTTCTAGATATCGCATATGCAACTTTTAAACCTTTTTTAAGATAATTAGACATACTTTCAACAACAATTTCAGTTTTTCCTGCTCCACATACACAATGAAGTAAAACATCGCTATATTCACAAGATTTAGCGCATATTGAAGAAGCTTTTTCTTGTTTCTTAGTGAGTTTAAAATTAAAACTATATTCTTCTACTCCTAAATTAACATCATAATTAAAACTATTTAAGTCCTCTTCTATCAACAATCTAGAAAACTTAATACATTTCCTACAATAATAGCCTTTAGAGCCTGAATAAAAATAATTGATATCTTTATTACCACATCTTCTACATTCCATCTATTAAACTTCCTTCATATCATTATTCACCACAAAAACTTAAATTCCTAACTATTTTTTAAATAATTTTTGTATTATTTAAGTATGATAAAACTTCCTCAAGAATATTTAGATAATATGAAAGAATTATTAAAAGATGATTTTAAGGATTATTTAAATGTTTTCAACGATGATTACACACATAGTTTAAGAATTAATACTTCTAAAATATCTGTAAGAGACTTTTTAAAGATAAATCCTTTTAATTTAACTAAAATACCTTGGAGTGATGATGGTTTTTACTATGATAAAAATGATGAAGTAAGTAAACATCCATATTACTATGCAGGTCTATATTACATCCAAGAAGCTAGTGCTATGCTTCCTGGGCTTGCATTGCCTATAGAAGAAAATGATCTTGTATTAGATGCATGTGCTGCCCCAGGAGGAAAATCATTAAAGCTTGCGAATAAACTGAATAATACTGGTTTATTAATATCTAATGATATATCTGTAAGCAGATCACAAATTACTTTAAAAACTCTAGAAACTTGTGGCATAAAAAATGCCTATATTACTGCTCAAGATATTAATGACTTAAATAATTTAGACAATAGCTTCGATAAGATTTTAATAGATGCGCCTTGTTCTGGAGAGGCAATGTTTAGAAAAGATCCTTCTTTGATAAAGTCATGGTTAGATAAAGGTCCTGATTATTATCAAGTTATTCAAAATAGTATTATTAAGAAGGCTATTTCTTTATTAAAACCAGGAGGAATGCTTCTATATTCCACTTGTAGTTTTTCTATAAAAGAAAATGAAGAAGTAATAGAATATGCCTTAAGTTTAGATGATAAGTTAAAAGTATTACCTATTAATCAATATGATAATTTTATGCCTGGTATAACTAAGAATACTAAAAATTGTGTTAGATTATATCCTCATAAAATTAAAGGTGAAGGTCATTTTGTAGCACTACTACAATATGGTGAACATATTAATACCAATAAAATCAATAATACTATAGTTGATAAACCTGATATTCCATTTTTTAAAGATATAGATATGTCATTTAGCAATGGAAAATTTATTCAAAGAGATAACAGGCTATATTTTGAACCAAATCATGATTTAAATTTAAAAGGACTAAGAACTTTAAGATCAGGTTTATTATTAGGAGAATATAAAAACGAGAAGTTTGAACCATCTCACAGCTTAGCTTGTGCACTTAAATATAATCAATATAAAAACATCTTAAACTTTTCTCTAGATGATAATAGAGTAATAAAATATTTAAAATGTGAAACACTGGATGTTAAAGACAAATATGTGGATGGAATAGTATTAGTTTGTGTAAATAAATATCCATTAGGTTTTGGTATAGTTAATAAAGGAATACTTAAAAATAAGTTCCCTTCAAATAATCGATATAAATAAAAGCACTCTGTAATAGAGTGCTTTGACGTAATTTGTGAAATTAACGTTTTGAGTATTGAGGTCTTCTTCTTGCACCTCTTAAACCATACTTCTTACGTTCCTTAACACGAGAATCACGAGTTAAGAAGCCTGCTTTCTTTAATACAGGTCTAAAATCTTCGCCTACTTCAAGTAAAGCTCTAGCAATACCATGTCTCATGGCACCTGCTTGACCTGTCATTCCTCCACCGTAAACATTAATGAAGATATCATATTGACCTTCAGTTTGTGTTTCTACTAATGGAGATTTTACTACCATTCTTAAGATTTCTTGAGGTAAGTATTCTTCAAGAGTTTTTTCACCAACCATAATCTTACCTGTACCAGGAGTCATATCAACACGTGCTACAGAAGATTTACGTCTTCCTGTTCCAAGGTAATTTACATTTGTTTTCTTTCTAGGCATTGTTTTTC
>CADBMV010000148.1 GCA_902795865.1 uncultured Erysipelotrichaceae bacterium
GAGTCAATTGGTAAAGTAGTTGTTAAAGTTCTTAAAGGATTAATTAATTCATTAATTCCATAGATTTCTCCTCTTTTGCACTCATTCCCTTTAACTATGACTTCATCATTAATTTTTTCTACAGTTAAATGACATCCTTTTGGACAATTAATACATATTAAATTCATTCGATAATCTCCCAATTAAGTTCACCTTGAAGATTTTCTAATTCTTCTTTTTTTAATAATACCTTTTGCATCTCACTAGGTACAATACCTAATCTTTTTATTTTCTTATCTATTCCATTTCCATATACATGAATATAAGATTGTTTATAGATTTTATTGACTCTAAACATAAATTCAATATCTGTTTTTAAATGAAAGTGTTGAGGAACAATATAAGACACACCATTACTAACTTTGTTTTCTATTAAATTAGAATTATCTAATCCATTTAAAACATAATTAGCTGCAGCTTTACCTGCTTTTCTTGATTCTAAAGATACATAATCAACTAGATCATGAACATGTAGACTATTACCACAAACAAATATTCCTTCTATAGAACTCATGTAGTTATCATCAACAATAGCTGCTTTTGTGCGAGGATCTATTTTTACACCTAATTCTTCAATTAAAGTATTTTCAGGTATTAATCCTATCGACAACAATAAACAATCACATTCAATCTTTTTTTCACTACCTTCAATCTTTTGAAGTTTATCATCAACTTCAATTAAAGTTATATATTCAAGTCTTTTCTTACCGTGTATTGATTCAACTGTATGAGATAAGTATAAAGGAATATTAAAATCTTCTAGACATTGTTTAATATTTCTAGCTAAACCATTTGAATATGGTTGAATTTCAGCTACACCTATTACTTTAGCTCCTTCTAAAGACATTCTTCTAGCCATAATCAAACCAATATCACCAGAACCTAAAATAAATACTTTCTTGCCAACTAAATAACCTTGTTTATTAAGGTATTTCTGAGCAGTGCCTGCAGTATAGACACCTGAACATCTATCACCCTTTAAACCAATCGCTCCTGCAGGTCTTTCCCTACATCCAGTAGCTAAAATGATTGCTTGAGCTTCATATTTTAATAATCCTTTTTCACATTGTACAGATATATCTTTATTATCTATTTTTATGACTGCAGCATTATATAAAAACTCTATTTCTTTTTTATCTTTAATCAAATCATAATATTTTTGTGCATATGAAGGACCTGATAATTCTTCATTAAATGTATGCAAACCAAAGCCATTATGAATACATTGTTGTAAGATACCACCATATTCACTATCTCTTTCAATAACCAAGATCTTTTTTAAACCATTTTCATAGGCACCTAAAGCAGCTGCGACACCAGCAGATCCACCACCTATAATGATTAATTCATATTTATTCATTATAGGTCCTCCTTTGCTTTAGCTAATAAAATCTTAGAATCTTTTACGTTTAATTCTATTTCACTTACATCTTTATTTAGTTGTTGAGCTAAAATTTTTAATACTTCTGGTTCACAAAAGCCACCCTGACATCTTCCCATGCCAGGTCTACATCTAAGCTTTACACCTTTTATAGTTGTTGCACCACATTTTCTATTAATAACATCAATAATCTGTCCTTTAGATATTTTTTCACAACGACATATTATCTTACCAAAATCTGGATTATTCTTAATTAACTCATCCTTTTTCTCATCAGAGATTTCATCCATCCTTATAAAAGCTTCTCTATGAACATAATTATCTTTCTTCTTATAATCAAATTTATTTAATAATATCTTTTCAACTACATCTTTTGCTATTGCAGGTGCAGCTGATATACCAGGAGATTCAATACCTGCCACATGGATAAAATTCTTTATCTCATCATCTTCTTGAATATAGAAATCATTTAAATCTATATGAGGTCTTAATCCTGCAAAAGTATGAATCATTTTATTAAATGGTATATTCTTAACAGTCTTGTTTATTTCTTTTTTGATAAAGTCTAAACCTTTGTTAGTAGATGCATCATCTTTATCTTCAATATAGTCTGAATTAGGTCCTAATAAGATATTGCCATGTATTGTAGGTACTGCTAAAACACCCTTGCCTTTAATGGTAGGCACAGGATATATGACTCTAGATACAAAAGTATCATTTAAGTGATCTAAAACATAGTATTCACCTTTTCTTGCTTCAGTTTTATATGGTGATACTCTTAATAAATTAGTAATATCATCACAATGTACACCAGCACAATTGACAATAATTTTAGTTTTTATATCATTATTTATTAAAAAACAATCATCTTTCTTTTCAATACTTTTAACTTCATAATTTAGTTTTAATTCAACACCATTCAACATTGCTTCTTCTAAAGCAGCAATAGTAACTTCCCATGGTGTAACAATACCAGTACTAGGAAGTGATAAAACCTTGCTTACATCATCAGCTAAATTAGGTTCTAACTTCTTTGCTTCATCACCACTTAATAATTCGTATGGTACATTTCGATCAATACATTGTTTTACAAGTTCGTCTAATTTTTTTTCTTCTTCTAATGATGTTGCCGCAACAAAAGCACCTATAACTTTATATGAAACTTTTAAATCTTCACAAAGCTTAGGATACATAGCGTTCCCTAACAAATTATATTTACATTTTAATGTTCCAGGTTTTGGATCATGTCCAGAATGAACCATAGCACTATTGGCACCTGTTGCGCCATTGGCGACATCATTTTCTTTTTCTAATACTAAAACTTTAAAATCATATTCACTTAAATAATATGCAATTAATGATCCTGTAATACCTGCTCCTATAATCGTAATATCATACATCAAATATATTATAGAATACTTTTATTATTATGACTTATTAGTTTAATCTAAAAACAATCATAATCAAATATGATATACATATAAAAGGTCCAAAGGCTATTATCTTTTTATCTTTTTTAAATAAGCTATATATTAATGCTGAAAAGCTAGCTATTAAGATGCATATGATATTAGTTATAAGATTATAATACAGTCCCAAAGAAAACAATAATTTAATATCTCCTAAGCCCATCATTTCAGTTTTATTTATATAAGATAGAATAATACTAATTAATAGTACATAGCCACTAGAAATACTTGCGATTAATATATCATGGAAACTTATATCATATAGAAATATCCTTATAACAACTATTAAGATGTTTAATATTAAAGGAATGGTATAAGTTTTAATATCAATAATACTTATACAGAATAATATCGATACCAATGATAAAGATACTAGATAATTAATACTTAAATCATATTTAGATACTAATAAAACAGATAATAATGACATTATTAATTCAGATAATAAATATGTCATATCTAGTTTATCTTTACAATACCTACATCTACCTTTTAATATTAGATAAGAAAGTACTGGTATTAAATCATATATCTTTAATACATGATCGCAATGGTCACATTTACTTCTACTAAAGATATTTTTGCTTGTGCACATACATAAAAGAAAACTACCTAAGATAGAACCGATGATAAAAGAAAATAGATACTTCATATTTTTATTATTTCAAAAATTCTTTTAGTTTTAGTCCTAATATAGTCCCAAAATAGTCTCACAACACCAAAGTTAAATATTAACTTATAATTAGGTGGGAGGTATACTTATGAAACAGTTTAAATTTATTGTGGAAAATCCTATTGGTATACATGCCAGAGTGGCTGCGATTATTGGCCAAAAATGTGTCAATTTAAAAAGCATTGTAACTCTTAAATGTAATGATAAGGTTGCAAATGGAAGTGATGTATTACAAATACTAGCTTTAAAAGCTAAAAAAGGTGATCTTATTGAAGTTATAGTTGAAGGTATTGATGAAGAAAAAGATGCTTTAGCTATTAAAGAGATACTAGATAATGATTGTCTAGAAGAAAACATTGGTTCTAAATTAAGAATAGCGTTTTATAATACCAAAGATTATGATCGCATGTTTTTTACAAAGCTAATTGAAGATAGTGGTTCATGTACATATAATTGTGAAATTACATTCCTAGAATCAAGATTAACTCTAGAGACAGTAACCCTATCTAGAAATCATGATGCGATTTGTATCTTTGTAAATGATGATGCTTCAAGTAAAGTTATAGAAGAACTACATAATGAAGGTATTAAATTAATTCTATTAAGATGTGCTGGTTATAATAATGTAGATTTAGAGACTTGTAATAAATATGATATTACAGTAGCAAGAGTACCTGCATATTCTCCTTATGCGGTTGCTGAACATGCAATGGCTATAATTCAAGAAGCTAATAGAAGATTACATAGAGCTGATAGAAAAGTTAGAGATAATAATTTCGCATTATCTGGTTTATTAGGTGTTGATCTGCATAATAAAATATGTGGTGTTATGGGTACAGGTAAGATTGGTGAATCTTTCGCAAGAATCGCAAAAGGTTATGGTATGAATGTAATAGCTTGGGATCCTTACCCTAACTCTTCTTTACAAGAAGAAGGTTTACTTCAATATGTCTCAAAAGATGAATTATTATCTAAGTCTGATCTAATATCTTTACATGTGCCATTAATTATGGGAGATAATGGTACTTATCATATTATTGATGAAGCAGCAATAAGCAAAATGAAAGATAATGTGATGTTGGTGAATACCGCTAGAGGTCCACTAATAGATGTTGAAGCACTAATAAGTGCTTTAAAAGCTGGTAAGTTTCAAGCTGTGGCTTTAGATGTTTATGAAGGTGAAGATGAAAATGTTTATGCTGATAGATCAGATGAACCACTAGCTCATTCAATCACCGCAAGACTGCAAATATTTCCACAACTTGTTCTTACAAGTCATCAAGCTTTCTTTACAAGAGAAGCAATGCAAGCAATAGCCACAACCACTATGGAAAACGCAGCTAATTTTGCAAGAGGAAATGATTTAAAAGAAAATAGAGTTATTTAAAAATGAAGCTAAGCTTCATTTTTAATTTAATTCTTTTAATAATCTTAAGCCTTCTTTTAAGTATTGCGAAGAACTATCATATTTATTCTCAGTTAATTTAGGAAGTATTTGATTAATGTCACTAACTTTATATCCTAATTCTCTTAATCCCAATATAGCATCTTCAATTAATGCATTATTGTTCATAACTGATTCCATTTCATAAGGTTTGATTGGTTTAAAGTTGTTGTTAGAGAAGTTAATTCTATTTGAGAATCTAAGAATAAATTCATATAAATCTTCTAGATTAGCTAGATCAGTTTCTTCAAAAATCTCTCTAGTAAATTTAACTGAATATAAATATTGATCAGTTAAATCACCATTATTATCTCTAGTTGTAGTAAAACCAGACATAACTATTTCGTCAATAAAAGAAGATATATTAAAGAAATTAGCTGCTAAAAATACACCTAAACTCATAACTAATCTTGCATATTCTTCTTTTAAAGTTGTATTTGTTTTCTTTTTAAAAGTTAATTCATTCTTTACAATGACAGGATATTCATTCTTTAAGTTTTCAATTTCAGGTAAATCTAAATCAACATATAAAATATTGTCTTCTAATTCATAATTAACTCTTGCATCATATGCAAGCTCTAAATTATTCATAAATGTAGCAATTAGATTCTCAATAGTATCTTCATCGCCATCAATAGACATTTGATATATTTCTTTACCTGCTTCAGATTCTAAGTTATCCACAAAAGAATTGTATTCTTCTTTTGACATTACATTATCTGTATATTTATGAATATTGATTTCAGCTTCTAAATTGTTATTGTATTCTTCAATTAAACTTTCATTTACATTAGTATCTACTTTTGTTTTTTCAGTTTTCTTTAATGAAGAAGAACTTGATGTTTGTTCAATTAATGTCTCATTTTCTTGTTTCTTACTAGTTTTCTTACTAGACTTTTTGCCACCTGCAATCTTAGTACGATAAGAAACACCAGTTCCTTTTATACCAACTGCAGAAGGACTCAAGTTTAAATATGCACCTTTGCCACCAATATTGATAGATGCACCTTTTTTTCCTAGTGTTGCACTAACACCATTTTTAGAGATGTTTAATCTTAAAAAATTACCTATTTTAATTGATTTAGAATATCTTACGCCCATTGTTTATACCTCTTTTTTTATTATTATAACAAATCATTTAATAAGTTATTACATTCACAAGTTTTTTAGTGTTAATATTAAAATGGTAGATTAAGGAGACAGGCTTAATATGAATATCATTGTATGTATTAAACAAGTTCCTGGTACAAATAATGTCAATGTAGATCCTGAAACAGGAACATTAATTAGAGATGGTGTTACATCTAAAATGAATCCTAATGATCTTTTCGCGTTAGAACTAGGTTTAAAACTCATTGAAAAAAATGGTGGAACTTTAAAAGTAGTAACTATGGGACCACCTAGTGCCAATGAAGTTATTAAAGAAGCTATCTATATGGGCGCAGATTCAGGAGTTATCATTTCAGATCGTAAGTTTGGTGGTGCAGATGTATTAGCTACTTCATATACTTTATGTAGTGGTATTAAAACCATGGGTGATTATGATTTAATCTTAACTGGTAAACAAACTACAGATGGAGATACTGCACAAGTTGGTAGCGAACTTGCGGAACACTTAAATATCCCTCATAGCGCTAATATTCATAATGTAGAATTAATTGATAATAAGCTTCGTTATACATCCAATTTAGAAAATAGAATTATTGTTGCTGATATTACAATGCCTTGTTTACTATGTGCAGATGAAGATATTAACACTCCTAGACTTCCTTCATATAAAAGAAAGAAAGAATTTAATGATTGTAAAGAATTAATTAGAACGATTACTTTTGAAGATGTTGAAGATAAAGATGAAAATCATTATGGTTTAAAAGGTTCTCCTACTAATGTAGAAAGAATATTTGAACCTGATAAAACAAAAGAAAAAGAAATATTTGATGGTGATAGTGATCTTTTAGCAAATAAAACATTTGAGCTTTTAAGAAAGCATAGATTTATATAGGAGGGCTTTATGGGATTAAAAATTAATCATAAACTAATAAATAATGATGTCGCAAATATATTAGTAAATCTATGCCCTTTTAAGGCAATAACATACGATAACTTTAAATTAGAAATTAATGCTGCTTGTAAGATGTGCAAGATGTGTGTCAGACAAGGCCCAACTGGTGCTATTACATTTGAAGAAGATAAAGTTGAAACAATTAATAAAGATGAATATAAAGGCATATGTGTTTATGTTGATTATGAATTTGGAAGTATTCATAATGTGACTTTTGAACTAATTGGTAAGGCAAAACAGCTAGCTAAAGTTATTAATCATCCTGTATATGCATTATTAATTGGTCATGATACTGATGAGGCATCTAAACAATTATTAGAATATGGTGTTGATAAGGTCTTTGTTTATGAAGATGAGTTATTAAAAGATTTTGATATGCAAAGATATACAAATTGTTTTGAAGACTTTATTAATAAAAATAAACCTTCTAGTATTCTAGTTGGTGCCACAAATATAGGTAGAGCCTTAGCTCCTAGAGTTGCAGCAAGATTTCATACAGGTTTAACTGCCGATTGTACAAAATTAGAAATGAAAGAAAACACTGATTTAGTTCAAATAAGACCTGCTTTTGGTGGCAATATCATGGCTCAAATAATAAATCCAAATCATCGCCCACAGTTTGCGACAGTAAGATATAAAGTATTTGATATGCCTAAAAAGGTCGATAATCCTACAGGAAGTATTGAAAAAATTGATATAGATAAGAAGTGGCTAAAATCAGATGTGACAATCATTAGTGTTGAAGAAAAACCTAAACAATTAGATATATCTGAAGCAGATATTATTATTGCAATTGGAAGAGGTTTAAAAAATAAAAATGATATAACAATGATTGAAGAGTTAGCGTCATTATTAAATGCAACGATTGCCTGTTCTAGACCAATGGTAGAAGAAGGATTCTTCGATTCTAAACATCAAATAGGTCTATCTGGAAAAACTGTTAAACCTAAATTAATAATTACTATTGGTATATCAGGAGCTATACAGTTTGCTTCTGGTATGAGAAATGCAGATTCAATTATAGCGATAAACAATGATCCTAATGCTCAAATATTTGATGTTGCTAATTATGGAATAGTCGCAGATTTATATGATGTCGTACCTAAACTTATTAAAAGAATTAAAGAGGATGAAACATATGTATAAGAAAATTGATCACAAAGACATAGAATATTTAAAATCATTTATTCCTGAAGATAGAATCATAATTAAAGATGATATTTCTCATGATTATGCTCATGATGAACTTGGAGGTATTGAATCATATCCTGAAGTATTAATATTTGTATTAAGTACTTTGGAAGTTTCTAAAATAATGAAGTATGCATATGATAACAACATTCCTGTAGTTCCTAGAGGAAGTGGTACAGATTTAGTTGGTGCCGCTGTAGCAATAGAAGGTGGCATTATGATTTGTACTAAGATGATGAATCGTATCTTAGAATTAGATGAAAATAACCTAACTGTCACCGTTGAACCTGGGGTTTTATTAATGCAACTACAAGAATATGTAGAAGCAAATAACTTCATGTATCCACCTGATCCAGGAGAAAAATCTGCTACTATAGGTGGAAATATCTCAACTAACGCTGGAGGTATGAGAGCTGTTAAATATGGTGTCACTAGAGATTATGTGAGAGGTCTAACTGTTGTTTTACCTGATGGCACAATTGAAAAATTTGGTGGCAAAATTGTAAAGAATTCTAGTGGATATGATTTTAAAGATTTAATCATAGGTTCTGAAGGAACATTATGTATTGTTACTGAGGCAATTTTAAAATTGATTCCTCTTCCTGGTGAATCTGTATCAATGTTGTTGCCATTTAAAGATATTAAGTCAGCTATTTCAGCAGTTCCTGAAATTATTAAGTCTAAAGCATCTTTAACTGCAATAGAATTTATGTCCTTAGATACTATACTATCTGCACAAGACTTTCTAGGTAAAAAATTCCCAGATACAAATTATGAAGCTTATATATTGTTAACATTTGATGGCAATAATAAAACTCAGATTGAACAAGAATACTCTGCAGTAGCAGATTTATGTATTTCCTTAGGAGCAATAGATGGCTATTTTATAGATACTGATGAAAGAAAGAAATCTGTTTGGTCTGCAAGAGGTGCATTCTTAGAAGCAATTAGTGCTTCAACAGATGAAATGGATGAATGTGATGTGGTAGTACCAAAAGATAAAATAGCAGACTTTATACTATATACTCATGAAGTATCTAAAAAAGTTGATATCCGTATTCCTTCTTTTGGACATGCTGGAGATGGCAATTTACACATATATATCTGCAAAGATGGTATGGATGAACAGACATGGGAAAGAAAACTGAATGAAGCTTTTGAATTACTATATGCAAAAGCTAGAGAATATGGTGGTCAAGTATCTGGTGAACACGGTATAGGTTATGCCAAAAAGAAATATCTTCACAAACAATTAGGAGATAGACAAATTGAAATGATGAAAGGTATTAAAAAAGTATTTGATCCAAAAAATGATAATTTGAGATAACTCGTGTCTTCTCATTGAACATCTTTGAGATATTGTGTGTCCAAATTATGATGAAAGAGTATCGTTTA
>CADBMV010000149.1 GCA_902795865.1 uncultured Erysipelotrichaceae bacterium
CACTGTTGAATAAAAGATTGGTAGAAAAGGAGAGTGTATATTCGTTAACCATCATTAATTAGATGAGTTAATTAGAATATACCAGGATAATTATGGCTTGCACAACAATACTTGTAGGAAAGAAAGCATCTTATGATGGTTCAACTATTATTGCTAGAAATGAAGATGCAATGTTTATTCCTAAAAAAATGGTGGTAGTTACACCTGATAAACAACCTAAAGTTTATAAAAGTAAGATTTCTAAAATTGAAATCGAATTACCTAAAAATCCAATGAGATATACTTGTAATCCAAATGCAGATGAATCTGTAGAGGGTATTTGGGGAGCTAATGGTATCAATGAAGCTAATGTAGGGATGTCTGCAACCGAAACAATCACATCTAATCCAAGATTGTTAGGTGTAGATCCATTACTTTCATATAAAGAAAGCAAAGGTAAAGCTAGAGAAACTGAGGGTGGTATTGGTGAAGAAGATTTTATTACTTTAGTACTACCTTATATTAAAAGCGCTAGAGAAGGTGTAATAAGACTTGGTTCTTTAATTGAAAAGTATGGCACTTATGAAATGAATGGTATAGCTTTTAATGATGAAGATGAAGTTTGGTGGCTAGAAACTATCGGTGGTCATAATTGGATGGCTAAAAGAGTTAAGGATGATGAATATGTGATAATGCCTAATCAATTAGGTATAGATGATTTTGATTTTAATGATGCATATGGTAACAAAAAATATCATATGTGTTCTAAAGATTTAAGAAAAATAGTTAAAGATTATAATTTAAATTTAAATCTTGATAAAAAGTTTAATCCTAGATTGGCATTAGGTTCACATAGTGATGCTGACCATGTCTATAACACTCCTAGAGCTTGGTTTATAGGTAGATACTTTAATCCTCATACATATAAATGGGATGGTGATAATGCAGACTTTACTCCGGAGAGCGATAACATTCCTTGGTCATTAGTACCTGAAAGAAAAATTACTATCGAAGACATTAAGTATGTTTTATCTTCATACTACCAAGGAACTAAATATAATCCATTCCAAAAAGCTGATTATCCTGAAAAAGGAATCTATAGACCAATAGGTGTAAGTAGAACTGGAGTATTAGGAATGTGTCAAATAAGAGGTTATATGCCTAAACAATTAAAGGGTATCCATTGGGTAAGTTTTGGTCCTAATCCATTTAATGTATGTATACCAATGTATGCATGGTCTACAAAGATGCCTAAATATTTAAGTACTCCTAAAGATGTATCTACTGATAGTCTATATTGGAACTCAAGATTAATAGGTGCTATGGCTGATAAACACTATGCATCATGCATTCAACACATTGAAAGATATCAATTAAAAGTGCCTTCAGCTAGTTATGCAATAATAAATGAATATGATAGTAAAGTATTAAAAAATAAAAAATATACACTACTAGAAGAAGCAAATCAAAAAATAGCTGATATGTGTAAAAAACAAACAAGTGATACTTTAGCGAAAGTTTTACATGTTGCAAGTATGGAGATGAAGTCAGGTTATTCTAGATCTGATAATTAATAAATAACACAAATTATTAAGACAACTATTTTAAAAAGGGTACTAGATTTATTTAGTAAATTTTAATTGTATAGTCTTTTAAATAGTTTAAAGATTATATGGTTATAATATAGTTGTAAGAAGGAAATAAGGATGAACAATCGTACAAAGAAATTAGTTTTTACAGCAATGTTTGCAGTGATAAACTATGTGGCATTCACATATGGAAAAATAACTATTCCTATTACTGCAGGAACTTCTACCGCAATTCATATAGCTAATGCGATAGTTGTACTTTCAGCATGGTTTTTAGGGCCTATATATGGTGGTCTTGCTGGAGCGATAGGTCTTTCTCTTGCGGATGTATTTGATCCTAGATATATTGCATCAGCACCTAAAACATTCTTATTAAAATTTATTATCGGTGTTGTAGCTGGTTTAGTAGCAAAACATTATAATCTTACACAAAAAACAAATAGAAAAGAGATTATTACAATCTGTGCAACCTCAGCAATTGCAGGTTTAGGATTAAATGTACTATTAGATCCAATAGTAGGTTATTTTTATCGAAACTATATATTAGGTATACCTCAAGAAGCAGCTAAAATAATTGCGACATGGGTTGCGGGTTCTACTGCGATAAATGCAGTTATCTGTGTATTTGTTTCAGTTATTCTTTATTTAGCTTTATATAAAAGCTTCTTACCAAGACTTCCGAAAGAATAATTATTATAAAACTTAAAAA
>CADBMV010000150.1 GCA_902795865.1 uncultured Erysipelotrichaceae bacterium
GCATATTATTTTAGAAATAAAAGATATAAAGGTTATCCAATAATAAGTGCTTTAATGATTGTTTTATCTAATGGAATTATTGTTGGCATAGAATTAGGAATAGTATTTGAAACAGTTAATCTAATATGGTTATATATTTTAGAAGTTGGTTTTGGTGAATTAGTTGTATTATTAATTGGTTTACCTATATATAAAAGAGTTGTTCCTGCAATTAATGAGTTAAGCTATTAATTGAAGATCTCAATAAATCTTCTAACAATATCGATACCTGAAATAAAGGTTCCTAAAGAAGAAAACAAATTCGCAAATATAACTACTAATAGGATTCTGGTAACACCATTCTTCCAGAATCCTTTTATATTAGAAGTATCATTAGCGATATTCTCAAAATCTTTAACCTTAGGTTTTCTAATATAAGCTTCCATTAATCCTGCAAACCATCCAGATGCAAGTAATGGATTTAAAGAAGTAAGTGGTGCCATTATAAATGCCGTAAGAATAGATAAAGGATGACCTAAAGCACATATTACTCCTAAGGCTGATAAACCACCATGCCATAAAGCCCATGACAATATTTGTTTAATACCTAAATCTCTATTCTTGATGATTGTATATATTATTAAAGAAAGAATAATAATTGGAATAAGGTATTTTATATATGTTGTAATTCCTTTTCTTTTTTCTATCTTATCTAATTCATTGATATCTATTTGATTATTTAAATTTTCTTCAATACCTTTAGCGTGAGCTGCACCAACAATAGCTAAAATCTTTTTACCTTTAGCACTTTTTATTTTTTGACAAAGATACTTATCTCTTTCATCAACTAAAACTTCTTTAACAGTAGGAAAATGCTTTCCAATATCAAGTAGGGCTGCTTGTAAGACATCAGCTTGTTTAAGATTAACTAAATCTTCCTCAGATATATCTTCATCTTCAAATATTGAATTTATTAAACCAGTTAAAAGATTAAACTTTTCTTTAGCAGTAAGTTTATACCATATTCTAGAAAAAGTAGTCTTAACTGGTCTATCAGCTAAAACTAGTTCTAAATTATTATCTTCTGCTAATTTAATACCTTCCATCATTTCGCCACCAGAAGTAGAATTCATTGAGTTAGCTACTCTTTTTTGAAATGAAGATAGTATTACAGTAACTAATAAATAAAAAACTTGTTTATCTTTAATGACTTTAACGATATCTGTTTCACGCCATTTTTCAGGATTCTTCAATCGCTCATATCTTTGTGAGTCTATCTCAACACAAATTGTATCTGGTTTAAATTCTTCAAAAGACATTCTTACATCTTCTATAGAATTTTTAGAAACATGTGCTGTTTTAACAAGCCATATTTGTTTATCCTGATAGCTTAATTTAACTATATTTTCAGACATAAACATATTATAACATCCCACATATTGATTAATAGAGTATATAAATAATAAAAACAAAGTTAGTCTTGGTATAATAGATAAAGATGAATGACAAAATTATTATTAGGGGAGCTAGAGTAAATAACTTAAAGAATATTAATCTAGATCTTCCTAGAAACAAACTTATAGTTATGACTGGTCTTTCTGGTTCTGGAAAGACTTCTTTAGCTTTTGACACAATCTATGCGGAAGGGCAAAGAAGATATGTGGAATCTTTATCTAGCTATGCTAGACAGTTTTTAGGTGGGGTAGAGAAGCCTGATGTTGATTTAATTGAAGGTTTATCTCCTGCAATAGCAATCGATCAAAAAACCACATCCAATAATCCTCGTTCGACTGTTGCAACTATTACAGAAATATATGATTATTTGAGATTGTTGTATGCAAGATGTGGTATTGCTTATTGTCCTAATCACAACGAACCAATTGAAGCTATGACAATTACTACTATGGTTAAAAACATTATGTCCTATGAAGATGGCGAAAGAATGGAAATATTAGCTAATGTGGTTACAAATAAAAAAGGAACATTTAAAGATTATTTTGAGAAATTAAAAAAAGACGGTTATTTAAGAGTATATGCTGATGATCAGTTATATGATATCGAAGATGTTCCAGAATTAGATAAAAATAAAAGACACAATATTGAAGTTGTGGTTGATAGAATTGTTAAAAAAGACAATATTGAAACAAGATTAAATGATTCTTTAGAAATTGCTTTAAGACTAGCAGATGGTACATGTGAAGTTAAACATGGTGATAAAAAAGATTTGTTTTCTTCTCATCAAGCATGTCCAAAATGTGGCTTTACAGTTCCAAGACTTGAACCAAGGTTATTCTCATTTAATTCACCACTTGGAGCATGTGATCAATGTAAAGGATTAGGAGTAACAATGTCTGTTGATTTAGACTATTTAATACCTGATAAATCTTTATCTATTGCTGAAGGAGGTATTAAATACTATAAGAATATTTATGGTACTAATAATCTTGAATGGCAAAATTTTTCTAATTTATTAAGGCATTATAAGATATCTGAAACAAAACCATTAAATAAGATGAGTAAAAAAGAAATGGATATCATTTTAAATGGTTCAGATGAAGAAATAAAATATACAGTAACTTCTACTGGTGGAACTACCTATAACAAGTTTGGCTATATCGAAGGTGTAAAAGCTTTAATTGAAAGAAGATTTGAAGAAACACAATCTAAGTTTGGCAAGGAATACTATGGTTCATTTATGGTTGAATCTGAATGTACAAAATGTCATGGCGCTAGATTAAACGATAAAGTCTTGTCTGTAAAAGTTAATAATAAAAATATCTATGAGTTTACTATGATGTCAATTATTCAAGCTCATGATTTTGTGGATAATTTAAAACTAGATCCAATGCGTAAAGAGATTGCGAAAACTTTATTAAATGAATTAAGAGGAAGATTAAACTTCTTGAGTGATGTAGGTTTAGATTATTTAACTTTAAATAGAGTTGCGGGATCTTTATCAGGTGGTGAAGCTCAACGTATAAGACTTGCGACACAAATAGGTTCTGCTTTAACTGGTGTTTTATATGTTTTAGATGAACCTTCTATTGGTTTACACCAAAAAGATAATGCGAAATTAATTGAAACATTAAAAAAGATGCGTGATTTAGATAATACGATTGTGGTTGTTGAACACGATGGAGAGACAATGCTTGAATCTGACTATATTGTTGATATTGGACCAGGTGCTGGAAAAGAAGGTGGTGAAGTTGTTTTTGCAGGAACACCTTCGCAAATATTAAAAGATAAAAATTCTATTACTGGTCAATATCTTTCTTTCAGAAAACAAATTCCTATTCCTAATAAAAGAAGAAAAGGCAATGGTAAGCATATAAAAATCATTGGTGCTAGTGAAAATAATCTAAAGAATATTGATGTAGATTTTCCATTAGGTGAATTTATTTGTGTTACTGGTGTATCTGGTTCAGGTAAATCATCTTTGGTAATCGAGACTATGACAAAATCGATTATGAAATCTTTAGACAGAGTAAGAATTAAACCAGGTAAGGCTAAGAAAGTTGATGGTTTAAAGAATATTGATAAAATTGTCTACATTACTCAAGATCCAATTGGTAGAACTCCAAGATCTAATCCTGCTACCTATACAGGTGTATTTGATGATATTAGAGATTTATATGCACAAACTCCAGATTCTAAAGAAAGAGGATATACTAAATCAAGATATTCATTTAATGTACCAGGATGAAGATGTGAAGCATGTTATGGCGATGGTGTAAAAAGAATATCGATGTTGTTTATCCCTGATGTATTTGTAGAATGTGAAGAATGTCATGGAAAAAGATATAATAGTGAAACTTTAGAAGTTAGATATAGGGGCAAAAATATTTATGATGTTTTAAAGATGTCTGTAAAAGAAGCTTTAGAATTCTTTAAGAATCATAAGAAGATAAAAGATAAACTACAAGTTTTATATGATGTAGGTTTAGGCTATATAGAACTTGGTCAATCCGCAACTACATTATCTGGTGGTGAAGCACAAAGAGTTAAGTTGGCTTCAGAATTACAGAAAAAACCCACTGGTAAAACAATGTTTGTTTTGGATGAGCCTACCACAGGTCTTCATATGGATGATGTTTTAAAATTGATTAGAATTATTGATAGAATTGTAGATAATGGTGATACAGTGGTAGTAATTGAACACAATTTGGATGTAATCAAATGCGCTGATTATATCATTGATCTAGGACCTGATGGTGGTGAAGCAGGTGGAAATGTTGTAGCAATAGGAACTCCAGAAGAAGTTTCTAAAAATAAAGATTCATATACAGGTATATATCTAAAGAAAGTCTTAGGTGAAAAAAATGGCAAATGAAGAACTAAATAAGCGAGTTTATGTAAGAGAAATAAAAGAAGAGTTCAATCTTGAACAACTATCTGGTACAGATAGTTCTTTAGACCGTTGGGTAATTGCCCCAGATATCAATAGACCTGGTTTAGAACTTACAGGATATCTTGAATCAAATGATCTTAGACGTGTAGTTATATTAGGTACAAAAGAATATGAATTCATGTCTAAATTTGATTACAATACCCAAAGAGAAAGATTTGAAATTATTACCGACTCATATACACCATGCATAATAATTTCTGAAGGTTTTGATGCGATGAATTCTTTGATCGGTTTAGCAAACGATAAGAATTTCCCTGTATTTAAATATGAAGGTAAGACTTATCAGTTGATAGTTGATTTAGTATCTTTCTTATCAGAAAAGTTAGCGCCTACTGATAATTTATATGGCGTAATGATGTCAATATATGGCAGAGGTGTCATGATTATGGGTAAATCTGGCATTGGTAAATCTGAACTAGCTTTAGATTTAATAAATAGGGGACACATGCTAGTAGCGGATGATAGAATTGATGTCACTAGAGTTCATACTAGTTTAATATGCACAGCACCTAACTTATTAAAAAGAAAATTAGAGATTAGAGGTCTAGGAATAATGGATGTGACTAGAATGTTTGGTGCTAATGCATTTTTAAATAGAACACACTTAGATTTTGTAATAAAGTTAGTAAAATTTGAAGAAATGAGTAATAGCGATAGATTAAATCCACTTAATGAAACAGCTGATATTCTAGGGCTTGAAGTACCAATGTTGATAATACCAATTACAGAGGGTAAATCACTCTCGGTTATTATTGAGTCTGCAGTATCTAACTTTTTATTAAAGAGACTTGGATATGATTCTAATGAATTGTTTAAACAAGAATATCGCGAAGAATTAGTTAGAAAGGCTAAAGAAAAAGAATGATTAGTTTTTTCCCAAATGAACAAACCTTCTTATTAATTAAGTTAGGTTCTCTTACTTTAGATATTAGATGGTATGCTGTTTTAATAATGTTTGGAGCATTTCTTGCATACTATTTTATAAAGAAATTAATCAAAGAAAGTAAATATTTTGATTTAGATTTTTTTGATTCTTTCTTTGTTTATACTTTGTGGTTTGGAATAGTTGGTGCGAGATTATGGTTTTGCATGTTTTATGATTTTTCATATTACATTTCACATCCTCTTGACATCATTAGAGTTTGGGATGGTGGTCTAGCAATACAAGGTGGCTTAGTATTTGGTGCTATCTTTGCATATTTCTATATTAAAAAACATAAACATTCATTCTTAAAAATGTTAGATATGGTTTTACCAAATGTCATGCTTGCTCAAGCAATTGGCAGATGGGGAAACTTTGTTAATAAAGAATGTCATGGCATAGAAGTTAGTGAAGAATATTTTAATGGTGTTCTATCTTTTCTTAAACAAGGTATGAATATAAACGGACATTATTATGAGCCATTATTCTTTTTTGAATCTATACTTTGTTTTATAGGTTGGATACTTATATATTTTGTATTAAGAAAAAGACAAAATAAGCGTGGTGATTTAGCTTATGCATATTTAATGTGGTATGGATTAATAAGGTTTTTTATAGAAGCTAGAAGAACAGATTCTTTATACATTGGTAATTTTAAGATGGCACAATTAACTTCCATTGTTTTCTTTATAGTTGGTTTATTAGGATATTTAGGAGTATTGAATAAAATTATAAAGAAAGAAAAACCAACATTAATCTTTGATTTTGATGGTACCTTAATTGATACAAGTAAAGGAATTATTGAAGCATATCGTGCGTTGTTTAAGAAGTATTCTGATGAATCAAAATTTACTGAAGAAGTTCAAGACGAAATAATAGGTCCAGCATTAAAAGATTTATTCCCAGTATACTTTCCTGGAATAGATTATGATACTTTATATGCAGACTATCGTAAAAGACAATTAGAAGTTTCTAAATTAAGTAATACTCCTACACCTAATAGTGTTGAAGTATTAAAGACTCTACATGAACAAGGTTACAATATAGGTATTGTTTCAACTAGAAGTAAACAGGGTATTGAAGAAATCTTAAAAGATTTTAATCTTCAAGACTATGTGGATGATATATGTGGAGTAAAAGATGTTGAAAAACTAAAACCTGATCCAGAAGGAATATTCCAATTAATAAATAGAAACAATTGGAACAAAGATTGTGTAATGATAGGTGATTCTTTGATGGATATGGGTTGCGGCAATAATTATGGAGCTTATACAATAGCTTATTTAAATAATCCAAAAAGATCAAAAGAATTAGCTGAGAATGCAAATGTTGCAATAACGGATATGATTGAAGTACTGGATATTTTAAAAAAGGATATTGCATTTACTTATAATGAAAAATAGTTCACTTGATTAAGTGAACTATTTTATTATAATGTTTTTCTGAATTCCTTAACTACATCCATGAATTCTTTTACTCTGTTTTTATCTACTGGATTTTCAAATTTACCATCAACTTTGAATGTTGTAGCACAAACAGCACCATCAGAGTTACTTAGTTGTCTAACAATATTATCTTTATTACAACCTGTATTACATAGTATTGGTGTTTTTTTAACTGCGTTTTTTACTTGACTTAATACTTGAGTATCTGTTTCTGAACCTGCAGTTAATCCTGAAACACATATTGCATCAGGACGACAATTAAATTCTGTAGTTTTCGCAATTTGAGCTATATCTCTATCAGCTAGATATTTTGCAGCTTCAGGTACGATATTATACAACATCTTTATATGATCAGCCCCAATACGATGACGATGTCTTGCGGTTTCACCAGGATTAGTATCCCAAATTCCAAAATCAGATGCATAAACTCCTGAAATTATTTCTCTAATGAATTTACCATCAACAGCCTTTGCGACATCTAATGAAGAAATAGGATCCCACAAACAGTTAACGCCATATGGAACACTTATTTCGCTTTTAACTCTTCCAATTGCATAAGCCATTGAAGCTAAAGTTATTGGTTCCATTTTTGTAAGATATGGAAGAGAATATTCATTTGAAAACATAATTCCATCGACACCACCATTTTGAAGAGCTAATACATCTTTTTTAGCTGCTTCTATCACTTTTTCCATACCACCATCTTCATCATAATATGGATCACCTGGTAAAGGTTGTAGATGGCACATCGCAATTATTGGTTTTTCTACTTTAAATAATTCTTTCATCCAATTACTAGTATCTGCATAAAAATCTAAAGCCATATTAATTCCTCCTCAATACAATCTCATTATATTTCATCTTTATTCTCATTAATATAAACAATCATAAACTATATAAAACATTCATAAATTCGTATATAATTTACTTATAATTTCGTATTTTTATGTTTTATGATTATTTTGTGTAGTATTAGGAGTAAATTATGGTTAAAGTATTTAAACACTATTCATTAAAACAAAAGATATTTATGATTTTAACTTTTGTTTTCTATGTAGCTTTTTTATTCATGATAATAAATGTCATTAGAAACTATAAAGGTGATGTTGCAGATACAGCATTTATAGTAATAGGAGTTATTGCTTTAGGTTTTGGAATATTAAATGAATATTTAAAACTTCAATACAATGAAGCATTATGGTATTTAAACTTCAAACTTGATCCAGATAAAGCTAGTGATATATACAATAATTTATGTAAGAAAGATATCTTTGGTTTATATAAAAAAGATAGAAGTCTATTTGATGTTATGGTTTATTTAGAAAAAAATGATCCAAATAAAGTTTTAGAAATAATTAAATCAGATGAAAAGAAATTTAATTCAAATGTTGAGACATTACTAATACGACTATATTATGAAATGCGTGCGCATTTATTATTAGGACATACTAAGAAGATAAATGAAATATATATGGATGTTCAAAACATTGAAAAGATGAAAAGAAAACCAAAGATATTTCAATATGATGAATTTCATGCGATGAAACAATTAGCTTTAAATAACAAAGGAAATGCTTATGAGTACTTTAAAAAAGTTAATATGGAAAATATGAACCCTAAAGAGCAAAAGTATATCTTAGAAAACTTAATTAAGTTGGCTCCAAGAACAGAAGTTGAAAATTATCAGAACATGTTAGAAAAATTAATGGAGAAAATTGATGAAAGTATCTAAAAGTATTGTCGATAAAAGAAGAGAAAACATTATGAAGGCTATTCAAGAGAATAGTTTTATGAAAGTTGAAGATTTAGTAAAACTATTTGATGTTTCTCCTGTTACTGTTAGAAGAGATCTTCAATATTGGGAAGATAAAGGTGCAATTGAAAGAAAATATGGTGGTGCATCTTTACTTCAAGCTTTCTTTGATGTAGATGAGGCTAGTTTTGAAAGAACTAGATATATGAAAGGTATTGCAAAAAGAGCTTCATTATATGTTGATGATGGTGATGTTATATTTATTAATTCTTCAATGACTGCTTTGATGCTTATAAATTATTTAAAAGATAAAAATGTGACAATCATTACTAATAATGCTCGAGCAATAAACTATGATCCTGATCCTAAAGTAAATATTATTTTTACAGGTGGTGAGGTTCGCTTTCCTAAAAGATCTATAACAGGAGATGTTGCTTTAGCTACTTTAAATAATATTACTGCAGATAAATGCTTTATTGGTTGTAGTGGAATGAATAAAAACTTTGTATCTACTGGTTATGTTCAAGAAACAATGATAAATAGAAGCATGATACAAAGAACTAAAGGTGAAAGATTCTTGTTGTGTGATCATACTAAAGTTGGTCTATCATTTTCGTTTGCTTATTCTAATTATGATGATATTTCAAGAATCATTACTGATGTGAAAGCTGATGAAGAAATAATTGATTATCTTAAAGATAATTTCAAAATAAAAGTTGATAGGGTTGAACCAATAACTAAATCTATTTAATTATCATAATAAAGATGAACTTAAATGTTCATCTTTTACTTATTATTATTTCCAGATAGTTTTAATCTTTTCTTTTATTTGTTTAGCCATTAATGCAGGATTTTGTGCACCTCTTATGGCTCTGCCAAAGATGAATGTATCTACTGGAATATCTTTGAATAATTCTAATTCATCTATACCGATAGCTCCAGCAGCACATATCTTAACATCATATTCACTTAACTTTTTTAAAACTTCTATTTCTTCTTTAGTCCAAGTTCCAGGAAGATCACCAGAGTGTTGAAGAGTTAACTGATCAATTCCTGATTCAATCCACATAGGAATATCATCAAACGACCAATGTCCATATAGTTCCATTTGTAATTCAGTTTTAAGATTTCTTTTTTCAACTTCTTTTTTCACAGAAGTTATAGTACCTTTTTCACAAGCACATAGAATAGTGGTGTAATCTGGTTTGCCATCTAAAAGCATACCGCCAATTTTAGAACCTGCATCAACTATTTTAAAATCAGCAACAAGTGATTTATCTGGAAACATTTCTCTAAAAACTTTTACTACTCTAGCTCCTTCTGCAGCGATTAAAGAGTATCCACACTCTAAAATATCCACTTCATCAACAACACCATTTTGACAATCTTTAATTGCCTCTTCTAAGCTTGAACAATCTAAAGCTAATTGTATTTTTGGAATCATTTCATGTACCTCCTAATAAAACTATTTATAAATTTTAAATCTGGATGATAATTATCTTCGTACCAGCATTCACTTACTAAACAACCCTTATAATTACTATCTTTTATTACTTTAAAAACTTCATCAAACTTTACTTCACCTTTGCCATATTCGATATTGTGTTCATTATGATATATTGCATCTTTTATATGAATAGCTACCATATAATCAATATTGTTTTTTAGATCTAATACTGGATCAAAACCATTATATACAAGATTGCCTGTATCACCATATTCTTTTAGATTAGGGTGGTTTATTTCTTTGATGAACGCACATAATTTATCTGAAGTATTAAAATGATCTACGTCTTCTAGTACTTCTATAGCTAAAGTAATATTATAATCATCATTAAAATTTAACACATCAATAATAGCATCTTTATATAACTGCTTACTGAGATCAGTTGATGGCTTTTGAAAAACATCATATGCAGTTAATTGAATAATTTTGATACCCAGCTTCTTAGAAAGAACAATTGCTTTTTTAATTATTTCTATTCCTTTATCTCTTAATTCGTTGTCGCCAATAGGAAAGTATCTATTTGCGGATAAAGTTAAAGTTTGAAAAGGCATATTATATTGATTAGCTAAAGAAAGTAGTTCTTCAATTTGTGAATCTGTATAATCCAATTTGTCTAATCTGTTTTTATCTACAGATAACTCAATAAAATCAAAAGAACTATCTTTTGCGAGTTTGAATATATCTTTCCAATCAAGATTGGGTAAAGCTTTTTCGTAAATACCTAGTAAATTGTTCATAATAATTAATAAACTGGCTCACATTAGTGAGCCAGTACTACCTTTTTAATTATAGGAATGAAGGGAATGGCAAGTTTGTCTCTTTAGCGAAGACATCATCAAATCCACGTGTATGATGATATTCAAGTTTATCTTTATCATCAGGATAAGTGAAGTGGCCGCCAACTTCCCATAGGAATGGTTTGAATTTATATTGAAGTCTATTCTTTCTCATCATCCATAAGTATAAGATTTCTTTTGGATCAGCTTGGAAGTTAGTCCATAGATCATGGTGATAAGGAATAACAACTTCACAATTTAAATTTTCTGCCATTCTTAGACAGTCGATAGAAGTCATCTTATCAGTGATACCTCTTGGATTTTCTCCATAAGTAGCAAAGGCAACATCAATCTTATAATCATTACCATGTTTTGCATATAAATTACCAAAGTGTGAATCACCTGAATGATATATAGTACCAGCAGGAGTTTCAATGATATAGTTTACAGCTCTTTCATCCATATCATCACATGCGAAACCTTTGATATCTCCTTTTGGAGGAGCTGTGATAAGTATAGTTCTATCAATTGATTCAACAGCATGAATCTTAATATCGCCAACTTCTACTACATCACCAGGTTTAACAGTGATGCATCTATTTTCAGGTACTCCCCAAGATTTCCATAAATCAGTAGCAAACTTAGGTCCAATAAATGGAATTTCTTTTTCAACATTTTGTAGTATAGCTGCAGCAACATTGATATCAATGTGGTCTGAGTGAGTATGTGAAGCTAGTAGAGCATCAAGATTTTTAATCTTAAATGGATCAATAACACATGGTATAGCTCTAAGGTTTGGTTGCATTTGTGTAGCACCAGACATTCTAGCCATTTGATGATCTGGGTCAATTTTTCTGATTGTGCCATCAGCATTGTAATGACTAACTTTACCTGTAGAAACCCAAAGATCTACCATGATATTAGTATTACCTTCAGACTTTACCCAAATACCTGTGTTTCCTAACCACCACATTTTGAATTTACCTTTTTCAGGTTTAGTTTCTTCTATTTCTTCATTCAAATATGTACCCCATTCAGGGAAAGTTTTAAGAATCCAACTCTCACGAGTTATATCTTTTACATTAGGCATTATTATTTCCTCCTCATAAATTGTTTAAAGTATTTTGTTAGTTTTATTGTAACTAAATAAAAACAATCTTTTAAGAGCGGTATATGAACATTTAATAGGTTATATGAGTATTTTATTTATAAAATGTTCTTTAATAAAAACTAGATGATATAAATATCTATATAAGGATGGTAATTAATTATGTATGAAAGTGAAAAAAAAGAAATGCTTAAAGCCTGCATGCAGATGAAAGAATATCAATTAATATCTTTGACTGGTGGTAATATTTCTGTAAAAATCGATGATGATACATTTCTAGTTACACCTTCAGGAATGCTTTATGAAGATATGAATATCGATGATATTTGTGTAATTGATAATAAAGGTAATATTAAAGAAGGAATACGTAAACCTTCTAGTGATTATGAAGCATTACTATACATATTTAATAATCTGAAGGATGTTAAGGCAATTATACATACTCATCAACCTTATGCAACAGCAATAGGTTTTAATAATGATAGTTTACCTGCTTGTATGGTTACCTTAATTGATGCAGCACATGCAAGAATAAATGTTGCACCATGGGCTAGATCTCAAGATGTAGGAATGGGTAAATTGGTTGTTGAATATGCTGGTGATGCCAGTGCTGTTATTTTAAAACATCATGGTGTTGTTACTTTTGGAAAAGATCTTAAGGAAGCTTTATATTCAGCAGTATATTTAGAAGAAGCTGCTAAAACATATTGTATGGCTAGAATAATGGGGGATGTTCCAGAATTAACACAACAACAAATAGATGAAGAAGCTTCTGGATGGAATTCTTACGGTCAGAATAACTAACAATAAAACGAACATAAAACTTATAAATCAATCGTATATTAAATTGTAAACGCTTTTATAAATGGTAAAATATTATCATAAAGTATTTTGTTTATATCGATAATGTTAAAAGGAGGTTTATATGTTACTCAATGACATTGTGGAACAAAACCATTATTTGTTTGTTGACTCATTTGAAACATGGCAAGAATCAATATATGGGGCTGCTAAGCCACTTCTAGATGATGGAACACTTGAAAAACCATATTTAGATAAGATTATTGAAAATGTTAATGAATATGGTCCATATTTTGTAATAATGCCTGATGTTGCAATGCCACATTCAACTTTGGGTGGTGAAGGTGTCAACAAAACAGCAATTGGTTTTTGTAAAGTTAATAAACCAGTTGTATTCGATCCTGAAGATGAAAGCAAGAATGCACGCTTATTCTTCACTCTTGCAGCTGTTGATAATGACAAACATTTGCAAAACATGGTTGCATTATCAGAGATGCTTATTAAAGATGGTATCGTAGAGGATCTTCTCAAGGCTGAGAACGAGCAAGATCTTCTTGATATAGCAAAGAAATATTCAGATTAATTTCATTTAAAATGAAGAAAGGGGAAATCAATGAATTTTCTAATGACTATTTGGGAGTATTTTGCAAATAACTTCTTAAAGACTCCTGCTTACTTTATCGGTCTATTAACTGTTATTGGTTATATTCTGTTAAAGAAATCTTGGTATGAAGTATTTTCAGGCTTCATCAAAGCAACAGTTGGTTATAAAATCCTAGGTGTTGGTTCTGGTGGCTTATCAAGTACATTCAAACCTATCATTACAGCTTTATCAAATAAATTTGGTATTGATGCGATGATTCTTGACACATATGTTGGTCAAGTTGCAGCACAAGGTGCTATTGAAACTGTTGGTAAATCATTTGGACAAGTTATGATCTTGCTTCTAATTGCATTTATCTTCAATATCCTATTAGTTAGATTCCAGAAATTTACTAAACTAAGAGCAGTATTTACAACTGGTCACGTTCAAACTCAACAAGCTACATTTGCGTTCTGGATCTTCTTAACTTGTTTCCCACAATTAGGTGAAACTCCAATGTTACTTTTAATGGCTCTATTACTAGGACTATATTGGGCAGTTGGTTCTAATTTAACTGTTGAAACAGCTCAAAGACTAACTGATGGTGCAGGTTTCTCAGTAGCTCACCAACAAATGTTCGGTATTGCCATCTATGAATGGATTGGTAGCAAATTATTCGGTGGTTCAACTGGTAAGGGCAAATCATTTGAAGATTATGAATTACCTGGTTGGTTATCTATGTTTAATGAAAACACAGTATCAACTTCTATCTTAATGTTATTATTCATCGGTATTATTATGATTGTTACTGGTAAGGAAGCATTAATGGAAGCTGGTGTAGCAATGCCTAATGGAAGCTTCTTATTCTCTGTATTAGATAACTCATTAGCATTCGCAGTTTATATGGCTATCTTACAACTTGGTGTTCGTATCTTCGTTGGTGAGTTAACTAACTCATTCCAAGGTATTTCTAACAAGTTATTACCAGGTGCTGTTCCAGGTTTAGACTGTGCAGCTTCATACGGTTTTGGTAGCGCAAACGCTGTAACATTTGGCTTTATTTTTGGTGCTGCTGGTCAATTCTTAGCTATCGGTATTTTAATCCTAACTAAGTCTCCAGTTTTAGCTCTAGCAGGTTTCGTTCCAGTATTCTTTGATAACGCTACAATTTCTGTATACGTTAACGCAAAATCTGGTGCTAAAGCAGCTATGCTTGCAGCATTTGTAAACGGCTTACTACAAGTATTCTGTTCAGTATTTGCAGCTCAATTCTTCTCAATCGATGGTGTAACAGTATTAACACAAACTGTTAACGCTAAGGGTTGGATGGCTATGTTTGACTGGGCAGTTATTTGGCCAATCTTTGGTGTTGTAATGCACTACTTGAAGTACATCGGTGTTGTATTAATCGCTCTTGTACTAATTGCTATTCCTCAATTACAATATAGAAGAGACCCAGAAGGCTATTTCTTATGTGTAGAAGACTGGGAAGCTTATAAAAAGCATATCCAAGAAAAGGGACTTGCTTAATATAATTGGAGGTATTGAAAATGGTTAAAATCTTAGTTTGCTGTGCTAGTGGTTCTGGCACAAGTATGATGATGAAACTTACAGCTGAAAAAGCTTGTAAAGCACTAGGAATAGAAGCAAAAGTTGAACACGCTCCTATTTCTGAAGCAAAATCAAACGCTAGAAGCTTTGATGTTGTAATTACTAGTCCTGCTTTTGTATCAACATTTGATAGTATAAAAGACAATGTA
>CADBMV010000151.1 GCA_902795865.1 uncultured Erysipelotrichaceae bacterium
CATTCATGAATGATGAAGATAAAAACAGAGTTATAAAACAATTAGAAAAATGTCTAGATGAGGTATGTCAATGAAACAAGCACACATACAATTAGATGAAAAAGTAAATGCTAAATGCGCTTTGATGCCAGGAGATCCTAAAAGAGTCGATGTCATTGCATCTTGCTTAGAAAATGTAGAAGAACTAACTTTCAATAGAGAGTATAGATCTATTGTGGGTGAGTATAAAGGTATGAGAGTTATTGGTATTTCTACTGGTATGGGTGGCTCTTCTGTAGCTATTGCAATTGAAGAACTTAAAAATATCGGTGTCAATACTATGATGAGAATTGGTTCTGCAGGTGCTATGCAAGAAAATATTAATCTTGGTGATCTTATTATTCCTGAAGCAGCTATAAGAGATGAAGGCACATCAAAGAATTATATTGATTCAATATATCCTGCAGCAGCTGATTATAAACTATTAAACTATTGTGTAGAAGTTTCAAAAGAAATGAATTATCCACACCATGTAGGAATTATACTATCACATGAATCATTCTATTATGATGAAGACGAACAAGATAGTTTGAAATGGTCTAAGAAAGGTGTATTAGGCTCTGATTTTGAAACAGCTGCTTTATTTACTGTAGGAAGGCTTAGAAATATACATTGTGCTTCAATTTTAAATAATGTAGTACTTTGGGGAAATAATACTGAAGATTCTATCGGTTCATATCAAACAGGTGAAAGTAAAACTTCTCTAGGAGAATTAATGGAAGTTAAAGTAGCTTTAGAAGCAATGTATCGCTTACAAAATCAAATATAAAAAAATGCCACTTATTAGTGGCGTTTATTTAACTTAAATCTTTAATATCTGGTATTGATCTAGCAGCACCAACACCTTGTACAGTAATACTAGAAGCTTTACTAGCTAAATCTAAAGCTTTTTTAATATCTTTATCTTTTAAATATGATGCGATAAAGAATCCTGTAAATGTATCACCTGCTGCAGTAGTATCAACAGCTTCAACTTTATAAGCATCTTGATGAATTAATCCATCTTTATATAGATAGTAGGAGCCTTTTTCCCCTATTGTCATAATAATCATCTTATCAAAGAATTCTTCTTTAATACCTTTGATAATCTCATCAATATCATTACCATCATATTTTATTAAACCTGCAGCTTCTATTTCATTGACAATAAAGATATCAATTTTATCCAAAGGATATGTGAATACTTTTTCATTCATTGGTGCACTATTAAATACAATGATCATTTCTTTATCATGAGCTGAGTTAATTAAATAACTTAAACAAGATATTTCATTTTGTATTAATAAGACATCACCTTTTTCAAAATGAGACAAGACATCATCAATTTGTTTTTCATCTATTAATTGATTTGCCCCACCATGAAGAATAATACGATTTTGACCTTTACATATTTCAATAATCGCATGACCTGTAGCACTATTATCATCTTTAAATAAATAATCAGTATTTACATGATATTGATTTAAATAATCAATTAGTTCTTGTCCATCATTACCTACTCTTCCTGCATGATAGACATCTAAACCAGCTTTAACTAAAGCTATAGATTGATTTAAACCTTTGCCACCATAATTCTTTGTATATGATAAAGAAGATTGCGTTTCTTTAGGCTCAGTAAAATGATCCATTTCATAAACATGGTCATAATTTAAAGAACCGAAACTTAAAACTTTCATTATTCTTCAATTGCCTCTAAAGCAATCTTAATCATATCTACAAGACGAGTTTGTCTTTCTTGAGATGTTGTTTCAACATGAGTAACTAAATTATCAGAAACAGTTACTAGACATGCAGCTTTCTTGCCTAATGCTTTTGCTGTAGCAAATAAACCAAATGATTCCATTTCTGCAGCTAATAGATGATTGTCTGCAGCTGTTTTTAATACATAAGGCATTACACTTTCATCATAATAGAATACATCAGAAGACCAAATAGGTCCTTCAATTAACTTAATACCTAATTTATCTGCAGCTTCCTTTAGTTTTTCGTTAAGCTCAGGATCTGGGTATTGTACACTTGAATCATCATTTAATTTACACTTAGCAAAAGATGAATCAGAATATGCACTAGTTGCAAGAATTGTATCATAAACATTGATTTCTTCAGTAAATGCACCTGCAGAACCAATTCTAATGATAGTCTCTACGCCATAGAATGCGAATAATTCATGAGCATAAATACCAATTGATGGAATACCCATACCTGAACCCATAACAGATATTTTCTTTCCGTTATATGTTCCAGTGTAACCAAACATGTTTCTAACCGCATTAAATTGCACAGGATCCTCTAAGAATGTCTCAGCAATAAACTTAGCACGAAGTGGATCTCCTGGCATTAACACAATTTTAGCAACGTCGCCCATTTCAGCTTGAAGATGAGGTGTAGCCATAAATTTTCCTCCTTATTATTAAATAAATTCTTATCTTGATTATAACACAGGCTAAATAATTAATCTTTTTTGTATTTATCTATTAAGTACTGATATCTTTCAATGACTGATTCCATTATTTCGTTCCAATCTACAGGAATAGTTTCTTTTGCTTGAATACCTATTGCTCTAGTTGAATCTAGATCAGCTAAGGCATTTTTAATTACTTCATATAGATCGTTTGCATCATCTTCACAACAAAAGCCATTTATACCATCATCTATAATTTCCGCTGAACTAGAGCCTTTAATCACAATTGAAGCAGTAGAAGCATTTGCAGCCTCTCTAACTACCATAGGCGCATTATCATATAAAGATGGGAAAACAAATAAATCAGCTAAAGAATATAATCCATATAATAATTCTTCTTTTAATATATGTCCCAATATATAACTATTATCTTCAATATTAAATTCTTTAATCTTGTCTTTAATGTCTTTCTCATGAGGGCCTTTGCCCGCAAGCAACAAATTAAAATCAATATTATTTTTCTTTAATAATGCGCAAGCTTCAAGAATTCTTTCAATATTCTTTTTAAAATTCATTTGCCCCACAAATAATAGACAAGGATAATCATTATCAATATGAAAATGTTTCTTCGCTTCTAATTTCCATGTAGGATCAATTTCTTTAATCTTCATACCATTAGGAATTACATGGATTGGGCCACTATATCCATATGATCTTAAAGTATCTGCAGAATTATTAGAAACAGCCCACACTTCATCACATTTATTATAAAAACTCACAACCACATCAGTACCAATGCTAGCCATCGTTTTAGAACCTGTCATTTGTAAAAAATCATCATAATATTTTGAATGGAATGTTCCTACAATCGGTATTTTTCTATCTTTTGCATATTTAATACCTTCATACCCTGCAATAAATGGCGTATGGACATGAACAATATCAAAATCAGTCATATCTAAACGCGCTTTATAATGCAAATCAAAAGGAGGTAGTCCCGCATCATATTGAGACATAATAGGAACTTTTTTTGCATAGTAATCAATTATTTCAAAAGGAAATCTTCCTCTATATCCAAATTTATCTAATGGTACAACAGCTGTACATTCATGCCCCATATTCGCAATTGTTTCACAATAGTTGTATACAACTCTGCCAACACCATCAATAATAGGCAAAAAAGAATCTGAGAATTGTCCAATTTTCATAATGTAATCCAATACCTTTCTAAATATTCTTGATCAGGTGAATAATATATATCATTTTCATATACACCATTATTATTTAAAATAATTCTTCTTGAACCTTCATTATTCTTATTACAAGTAATTAATACTTTATCTAAATGATATTGTCTTTTACAAATAGGTAAAAAATCTTTAAGCATTCTAGTACCTATACCCTTTTTTCTATATCTAGGTTTAATACTATAACCAATATGTCCTCCATATTTACTTAAAAAAGGATGACTTTCAGCTTCAGGACGCAAATTAAGCATTCCTACTACTTCATCATTTAAAAGATATAGATATTCAAAACCAATGGAATATCCAGGAGGCAAAGTATCATATCTTTCAAATAATTTGCATTCTAAATCCCATTTTTCAATATCATCAAATTTTTGTAGTCCTGAACATCCATCAAAATCAGATTCTTCTTTAAGCATCTCATCACGATACTGTCTTATAGAATTATAGTATTCAGGTTTGACTTCACTAAAAAAGTATTTTTCCATCTACTTCTATTATACCTTGTCAAAAACTATTGTTTAAGATAAAATATATAAGCACCTAGGGGAGTAGTATAGCGGTAGTACATCGGTCTCCAAAACCGCTAGTGTGGG
>CADBMV010000152.1 GCA_902795865.1 uncultured Erysipelotrichaceae bacterium
AAGATAGATGATTATCTATTCTATCTTGAATTACTTTAAGCTTAAATTCGTAAGAATACTTTTTATTCTTGCCACCCTTAGGTCTTCCCATGTTTTTATTCCTCCTTAACTTAATAATAAGAAAAAGTAGACTTTAGATTAAGTCTTATATGACTTTTTTCTTGTGTCTACTTTTATCTTACAAGTTCAATTAAGATGTGTAATTACTCTGATCTATTATTTTTCTATCAAAATGGTGGCCAATATCTTAAGACATGTTTTATCCAGGCAGCATCCATTTCATTAATAAACTGTTCTACAGTAACATCTTCATGTCCAGCTTCAACTAGTTCACTATGAATCTCTGCCCAATTGGCTCTTATTCTTTCTTTTTCTAATGGAATTGTACTATTTCTGGCCATAGCATCATCAACATAAAGCCAAGCAATCTGATAAAGATTATATCCTTTATCTTTGACAATATAAGCACCGCCAATTACCTTTTCAAGTTCTTCACTATCTAGCAATCTATCTTCATTCATGCCTATAGTCTCCTTTTCATGTATTGATATATTTGTTTATATCAAATCCCAAACTCTTCTAATATACTCTTCTAATTCTTGAGCAGTTACTCCCACAAGTTTGCCACTTTCATCTGCTTTATGAGCAATCTCAAAAATTAAATCCATATCATCTAGAGTATAACCAGATGCTTTAGCAATTTTTATTGCTGCAAGCACACCTAGTTCTTGAAGCATATTCATAGCTCCGCCACTAACATCGTTTAATTGCTCGTCACTTACTTTTTTGTTGTTTTCATCATAATTCATATATGGTCCTCTTTTCTTTGTATAAATACAAATTTGCTTTATTATTTATACGCTTGTTTCTTTTATTATGGCACAAATATTTTCTATATTTGTGATTTTTTTAAGATTATTAGATATAAAAAGAACTTAGCCTTGCTAAGTTCCTTATTTCTAATCTAATTTATACTCACCAATTATACTATTTCAATTCTTTTAAATGGCTTTACATCTTTAACAGCATCTTTAGCTGTAATAATGCATTCATCATTATCTAAATCTATTAAGATATATTTATCATTACCCATGCCTAATTGTTTCATATAGCTTAATTGTCTAAAGCCATGTCTTGATTGCATTCTTTCCCATAATGCTTTTTTATCATTATCAGTTAATGCATGAATTAAATCTACACATGCTGTATCAAGTGCACAGATATCTGTAGAAGATAAGATACCTACATTAGGAGTTACAACTGGTTCAGCTGCCAAACCTTCACAATCACAAGAAACTGACATATTTCTCATGACATTGACATAAGTAACATTCTTTCCAAAATAATCAATTGTTGCCTTAGTTGATTCAGATATCTTTTCCATTAATTCTTCTTCATCAACCGACCATTGACCTTCACCTTCTCTAGAATGAATCATCTTCTTACCAATATGAGCATCAGCACATCCAATACCAATATTCTTATTAGATCCACCAAAACCACCCATTGTATGTCCTTTAAAATGTGTCAAAGTAAACATTGAATCATAGTTAACTAAATTTTTACCAACAGTCATATGATCAAACCAATTACCATTTTTAACTGGTAAATCTAAAGTTCCTTCAGCATCTATAATATCTACAGGACAAAATGTCCAACCATTAACTTTTAAAGTTTCTAAATGTTTTTCTGTAGTATCACGATCACCTTCATAATATGTATTAGTTTCAATGATTGTTGCATCCTTTAAAGAATCGCAAGTTTCAAAAACTTCTTTTACCCAAGAAGCAGGAGTAAAATTAGGTCCATTTTTTTCACCTGTGTGAAGCTTAACTGCAACTTTACCTACTATATTTCCACAAACTTTTTCATAAGCTTTTTTTATTCCTGCAGCAGAAACATCTCTTGTAAAGTAAACGATTGATTCATTGCCTTTACGTTTTTCATATGGCACATAAACATTTCCATCTTTAACAGTATTAGTCATATAGTATTCTCCTTATGTTTTTTATTTTATCATTAATTTTAACTATGCATTTAATAAAGGTATAATTTAATTAGTGAATATTACTCACTATAAAGGATAAAATTATGAAAAAAATATGTTCGCTATTATTAGTATTAACACTGGTATTAAGTTCTATCTTGTTTGTAGGCTGCTCAAAAAGTAAAGATGAAGAGCCTGAACAAGAAGAAGTAATTCCTGAACAAGATCAACAGGAAGAAGAGGTTGTACCTGAAGAAGAACCTGAAGAGATTATTGAACTAGGTAGCAATCCTTTAACTGGATTAAAGATGAATGAGTCAGCTGAAGGAAAACGCCCTGTAGCTATCATGGTGGAGAATTCACCATATGCTAGACCACAATGGGGAATGGATGATCTAAATTATGCTCCTGATATAATTCTTGAAGCTGAAGTTGAATCAGGTATTACTAGAACAATGTGGCTATTTGCTGATTATAGTGCTCTACCTGAAATTGTAGGACCTATAAGAAGTGCAAGACCTCCTTTTGTGAAGTTCTCTGAATTGTTTGATTCAATTTATATACATTGGGGACAATCTGAATCTTTAGCTAACTATATAGGTGCAGATGATGTTATAGCTAGAGATGGTGTAAATAATATTAATCAAATGGCATATAGAGCAAGAGTAAAATTATTTGATAGAAGTAATGAAAGAGATGTTGATTTAGAACACACAGGCATACTATATGGTAAAAACCTACCAGAAGCAATTGAACAGTATGGCTATCGTACTAATATTGATACAAAATCATTCTCTAACTTAGAATTTAATGATTCTTTAGAAAAGATGTCTGATACTACATGTAATGAATTAGAAGTTAAAATATCTTCAGTTAGCTGGATTAAGAAATGGTCATATTCTGAAGATGATCATATGTATCATACAAATGATTATAAAAACAATCTCACTAGACAAAATATCTTAGTGCTATATGATACAACAGAATATATTACTAAACCTGCTGCAACTTTCTCTTATTGTAACTACTTATTACAAGGTGGTGAAGGAAAGCTTGCAAGTCAAGGAACAATCAAAGATATTAAATGGTCAATTGAAGCTGGTAAATTAGTTTTAAAAGATACTAGTGGTAATAAAATAAAACTAAATCCAGGTAAGACATGGATTGGTTGGATATCTAACAACTATAATGGTAAAGTAACATTTAAATAGGACTATCAGATGATAGTCCTATTTATTTATCTTTTAAATATTATTCTGATTCTTTTTCTTAATTAAATCAGGAATAAAATATAATCCTGCACCCATAAATAAAGAAATTAGTGCCGTAAATCTATCACCCTCACTTAAAAATTGTAATGCCACAACACAAAATGCTAGACCTACTACTTTTGTTAATACTGTGATTGTTGTTGAAAAAACATTTTTAATTTTATCCATATATTTATTATAATAGTTTTTCTTGATTAGATTTAATTAAAATGTTTAAATACTATAGGAAGAAGGTTAGATTATGCAAGATTTTAATTACCATACACATACTTATAGATGTGGACATGCTTCAGGAGATGATGAAGAATATATCTTAGCTGCTATTAAAGCAGGTTATAAAACTTTAGGCTTTGCTGATCATGCACCATACAAAGATTATCCTTTACCTAGTTCTCATATGGATATATCTATGTTTGATGAATATGTTGATTCTATAAGTATCTTAAAAGAAAAATATAAAGATCAAATAGATATCAAAATAGGTTTAGAATCAGAATATTATAAAGCTAATCATGATGAAAGAGTTATGCTACATGATAGATTAGATTATTTAATACTTGGTCAACATTTCTTAGATCCTGAAGCTAGTGTATCTTTCTTTAAGAATAATAGTGAAGAAGAAATACTAGAATATGGAAAATTAGTATGTGAAGCATTAGATACAGGTTTATTTATGTATTTAGCTCATCCTGATGTTTTTATGTCTAAACAAGAAAACTTCACAAAAGCATGTGTAGATGTAGCTAGAATGATAGCTAGTAAATGTGTAGACTTAGATATACCAGTAGAATTAAATGTTCATAATGTTAGAAAAGGTAAACATTTAATTAGTAATAAAGAAGAATATTTTTATCCTAATAAATCTTTTTGGACAATAATGAGTGAATATCCTATTAAAGTATTATTAGGAATAGATGCACATAAACCTGAAGATTTATTAGATTTTGATGCTATAGAAAAATCACTTAACGAAGTAAGTGATTTAAATCTTAATTTTATTACAAAACCATTAATATAATGGTTTTTTTAAAACATTATCATTAAATAAGATATAGCCATACCTACAGCCATACAAGAAAAATGAGATGTAGAATCTATTCCTGGTAGCATAGACATTATCACTAAAGAGCTTATAGGTCTTAATAATGAATAAATACCATTAAAACCATGAATATATAAGACAAATAGAAAATATGTTCCTAGTATGCCACAGATTGCTCCAGAAGCACCTAAAGACATAGTGTAATCATCCCTATTATTATGTCTAATTAATAAAGCTAAGATTTTACCTAATATCATAGATACAAAATATATTATTAGCATTCTAACACTGCCAAATACATCTTCAACAAAACTACCTATGTTTATTAAAGAAACCATATTAAAGAATATATGTAATATATCTTCATGAGCAAATGCACTAGTAATAATCCTATAATATTGTTTTCTATTAAAAACCATATGATAAGAACTAGCTAAGTCTTCAGAATCTAGTTTATTTGTCTTGATTAATATAAATACAATTACATTAATAATGACTAGTATATATGCAAACATATAAATATTATATTAAATAATCCTATATTATAAAACTACTCTAAACCTATTGCCTTTCTTAAATCAGAATTCATTTTTGTTTGATAACCTTTTCCTAACATTTTATATTTTTCAATAACATCAACATCTAATCTAATAGTAATGGTCTTCTTTTTTGGTTTATACCATTCTGGATGAAGGTCTTTAGCTCTTTTAAATTGAGCTAACTGTTCATCAGTTGAAGGTGGACATTCAGGATCAGAAAAATCTTCCTTGAAGTTTTTGATTGCTTCAATTTCTTCCTTACTTATTTTAATCTTCTTAAGCTCTTCTGATGATATTCGCTTGATCATAGTATCTTTCAATCTCCTTTCTTGTGCCTTTTCTGGCTGATATTATTCTAGTTATTTCTGGACTGATAAACAGACATGTTACAAATAATACAATCTCATTTTTAAACAAACAGATAACATTATATCTATCTTCAAACAATGTTGAATGAATTAAATCATACTCTTCTAGTCTATTCTCATCTTCTAAAGCTATTGCAGCTTGAGTAAAACT
>CADBMV010000153.1 GCA_902795865.1 uncultured Erysipelotrichaceae bacterium
ATTTCTACTAAAATATTATCACCTATATCAAACCCACAAGCTTTAAAATCTTCATAAGGAATAGATGTCCATAACGAACCAAATCTTACATCTAAAATATCTATTTGTCCTTTAATACCGTTTTCAATTTTATGGCATCCATATAATTCAAGTTTTACTATATCACTGTTTTCCACTAATGGACCAACTTGTTCAAAAGTTATTGTATCTGAAGCAAGTCTTGCACCAGTATACGCATAAACATCTCTACCATGGAATGTATATGACAATTCAGAATTCTTTAGTCTGTTTGTTTTTTCTTCAATTTGTCTAACTTCTTCAATTCCTACAAACTCATTAATATGAGTTAAAGTTCCATTATCAGGTGTCACAATATATTGATTAGTTATGGTCTTAGCTACTATAGATTTTCTATTGGAACCAACTCCTGGATCCACAACCGAAACAAACACAGTACCTTCGGGCCAATATGATATAGCTTGAAAAAGTCTATATGATGCTTCAAAGATATTATATTGAGATATATTGTGTGTTAAATGTCTAATATTCACATCTTTATCAACACAAAACGAAACACCTTCCATAGCCGAAATTGCACCATCATCTAGACCAAAATCTGTTTGAAATACTAAAAGCTTATTCATGTTTAAATACCACCTTATACTCTTGTCCATACCATAAGTTATAGTCCTTACATAAATTACCTACAACTTTCGCTAAACCCATTTTATTTATTTCATTATTATATATCATAACACTATGATCTTCTGCTTTAGAAAAAGAATCATAATATGGAATAATCTGATCAAATACAATTTCATCATTATAATAAATGATTGTATGTACATTATCACCCAGCTTAAAACCAAACTTTAAAAAATCATCTAATAGAACATTTGTCCACAGATTACCAAAATTTGGATCGTTTATTTCAAAAGTACCTTCTATATAATCTTTTTCTATTTTTGCTTCTATAATAGTATGTCTAATAATATCTTCTACATCATATTTTGGACCAACTTGTTCAAAGCTTATTAAACCTGAAGCTAGTTTAGCTGCACAATATCCAAATAAATCTCTTCCATGGAATATTGATACGTGGCCATTATCTAATCTTTTTAATCTGTTTATAGATTCATCAATTTCTCTAACTTCTTCAATACCAAAGTATTTATCAATATGACTTAAAGTTCCATTATCAGGGCTAACTATATAATAGCCATTTTTTGTTTTACACACACATGCTTTTCTAGATGTACCAACTCCAGGATCTACTACCGAAACAAAAATAGTTCCTTTTGGCCAAAAATCAATATATTGATATAGACGATATGATGCTGACCAAGTATCATATTGAGGAATCTCATGAGTAGCTGTAATAATTTCAATATCTTCATCTACACTTTTGACAACTCCATACATCGCAGCAACAGCACCCTCTTTATAAGTAAAATCTGTTTGAAACACTAACATTTTCTTCATAATATTTACCTCACAAATGGATTATATATATTAGAATCACCCTGATTAGTGATTATTAGTCCTACTATAAATAAAACAATACAAAAACAAATTACACTATAATCCGCAATTGTCATTTTCTTTTGCATATACCAGGTTCTTTTCTTGTTTTTACCAAAACTTCTAAGTTGCATCGAATTAGATATTTCATCAATTCTATTTAAGCTTGTAAGAACTAAAGGTAATAATATCTTTACAGAATTCTTAATTCTTTCAAAAAACTTTACATCTTTACCTAAAGCTACACCTCTAGCTTCTTGGCATTGAGCTATTTCATGATAATCTTGTTGAATATCCGGAATATATCTTAAGGCTAAAGATACAGAATAACTAATTCTATATGGAACACCAATCTGTGATAAAGATGAGGCAAATTCACTAGGATTGGTTGTTGAAATGAATAATATTGCAATAGGAAAACCTATGACGTATTTCAAAGAAACATTAAATTGGTAGAATAATTGTTCTAAAGTAAGATAATATTTTCCAGCAATATGAAACAATACTGTTCTAGAACCATATAAATTAGGACCATATTCAGGATTAAAAAGAAATAATAAGATTGCATTCATCACAATAAAAATCACTAAAAATGTCGACATGAATCTTATTTCTTTTAGTTTAATTTTACTAAGAATAAAACCTAAAACAGATAAAAATAATAAGAACAATAAAACTCTAGTATCAAAAGATAAACCACATAAAAAACTAAAAGATAAGAAAATAATCAGCTTAGTAGTACCTGACAATCTATGTATAAAACTATCCTTAGGAATATAATTAAGAACTTTGTTTGCCATTATCTTTTTCCTTTATGTCATATGCAATAAAACAATCCACAAATTCTACAGGATCTAAAATGTTTGCCATTGTAGCAATATTAAATAAACTTGTTTCTTTTAAAGATGCTTTTTTAATTAATTCTTCATCACATAAAACAGCACTACCAGATTTATCCGCAAGTAATTTTCCATCTTCAAACACTAAAGATCTATTAGTATATTCAAGCATCAAATGCATATCATGAGTAATTAAAATAATTGTTTTACCTAGATTATTCAATTCTTTTAAAAACTCCATAATCTCTGTATAGTGATAAAAATCTTGACCAGCAGTTGGTTCATCTAAAATAATGATTTCTGGTCCCATTACCAATATTGAAGCAATAGTAACTCTTTTCTTTTGTCCAAAGCTTAAAGCACTAATAGGCCAATTTCTAAACTCATATAAGCCACATATCTTTAAGGTATCATATACTCTTTTTTCTATTTCTTCATCACTTAAGCCAATATTTTTAATACCCATAGCTACTTCATCAAATATTAAAGCTTGCGATATCATCTGATTTGGATTCTGCATCACATAACCAATATGAGCAGAAATAGATCTTATACTATCATTAGTAATATCTTTACCATTAAAAATAATCTGTCCATTTAAAGCTTTTTCAAAACCACATATTACTTTACTCATAGTAGATTTACCAGCACCATTTTTACCTACTATAGAAAGCATTTCACCTTTTTTTATCTTAAAAGAAATATCTTTTAAAACCTTCAAAGAGTTTTCATATGCGAAATCAACATTTTTAACTTCTAATATAACATCATTATCATTATGCTTAACTAATTTGTCTTGTTTTAAAAACCAAGTATTTATTTTATTGATATCTTCTTTGTTTAATTTTAAAGTTTTAATATTATCAATATTTTCAACCTTATTAATATCAATACCTGCATACTTTAATGACGAAATATATAAAGGTTCTCTAATACCATATTGTTTTAATAAATTAGAACACAATAGTTCTTCAGGTTTACTATCAGCTATAATTCTTCCTTCATCTATTAAAACAATACGATCAACTTTTTCCCATAAAACATCCTCAATACGATGTTCAATAATAATAACTGTCGTATTAGTTTCTTTTTGAATCTTATCTATTAATTCAATAGCACTTTTACCTGTTGCTGGATCAAGATTAGCTAAAGGTTCATCAAATAACAAAATCTTTACATCATCAACTAAAACTCCCGCCATTGATACTCTTTGTTTTTGACCACCAGATAAATCATATGGTGCGTGTTTCATATGTGAATCAATAAATACTTTTCTTGCGGCTTCTAAAGTTTTATTGTACATTTCATCTTGTTTAACACAATCATTCTCTAAAGCAAAGGCAATATCTTCACCAACTGTCAAACCTACAAATTGTCCATCAGGATCTTGTAAGACAGTGCCAACTCTAGTAGACAATTCAAAAATAGATGAATTTTTAGTATTGATACCATCCACAATACATTCACCTTCTATATTCCCATTCATAGAAAAAGGAATCAAACCATTAATACAATTACCAATAGTGCTCTTACCAGAACCACTAGCACCACATATTAAAATCTTTTCACCTTCATATATATCAAGATTAATATTATGTAATGTAGGTCTTTTTTGAGCGTTATATTGGAATGAAAAATCTTTAAATGAAATAATAGGCTTCATATATTAAATTATACTAAATAAAAGCAGCTAGCTTTAAGCTAACTGCATATTATTTTATTCTTTATCTAAAGAACCAGATTTAGCAACTGTTTTAGAATAACCATATAGTAGTAAACCACCAATAATTACAGCAAAGATACAGTCAGCTAAAGCAGCCACTACACCTTGTGTAAATACAAGACTTGCATCTTCTTTATAGATTAGAATATCACCAATTGGAGCAACTACTATCCAAGATAAAACATTTGCAATAACATTAGCAATTACAAAGTTAGTGATTTCTTTCTTTGAGAAATAACCATCTTTAACATTAATCTTTTTAGCGAATAAGCCTACTACTAAACCATAAACAGCAGTTCCTGCTACCCAAGACCACCATACGCCACCCCATGACATATCAGTTAATACGTGGCCAATAAAGCCAGATAAACATC
>CADBMV010000154.1 GCA_902795865.1 uncultured Erysipelotrichaceae bacterium
CAATAAGGTTTCATCTATATTCTAATAAAAGGCTAGAAAGGAAAAGTGATACTTATGTACAAACAAGGTACGTTTGTATCATACAAGGTAAATATGAACAAAACATTTTGCGAAAACTGTAGAAAAGTTAATGAATACTTTATTAAAGAAGAAAATCTAAGTGGATCTTTAAAAGGTAATATCTATTCTTATAAAGGAAAAAAAGCTTATTGTAAAAAATGTCATAAAGCTGTTTTTGTTCACGAAATAAATGATTATAATCTATATAAACTAAATGAAAGCTATCGCAAGAAAAACAATATTATTTCCTTAGATGATATAAAAGACATTCCTAAGAAATACAATATAGGTAAAAGGCCTCTTTCTATTGTTTTGGGATGGGGAGAACTAACATATTCACGTTTTATAGAAGCAGATACACCAACAAAAGAATACTCAGAAACATTAATCAAAATTAGAGATGATATTGATTATTTCGAAAAACTATTAGATAACTCTAAAGATAAAATATCTAAAATTGCATATGAAAAGTGTAAAAAAAGAATTAGAGAATTAAAAACACTTGAAGCAACAAAACTTTCTGCTACAGCTGATTATATTACTGACAATTATGATGTTACTAATCTTGTATTAAATAAGTTGCTTTATTATATACAGGGGTTTTATTATGCCTTTTATGATAAATTTATTTTTGATGAAAACTGTAAGGCATGGCAATATGGTCCAGTATATGGAACACAATACTATAAATATAAAGAGTTTAAAGATAATCCGATTAATATAGCAATATTTGAAAATGATTTGCTCAATGAAGAAGAGATTAATCTTATAAATAATGTAGTAAAATTTTTCTCATGTTATGGTGGTAATGTTCTTATTGAATTTACACATCATGAACAACCTTGGTCTATGACAAAAAACAACAAAATAATTAAAAAGGAATTACTAGGGTCTTTCTTTAAAGAAATAAAAAAAGATTACAAGATTAATAAACCCGAAGATATTCATAAATACTCTGAAAAAATGTTTAAGAAATATAAAGGTGCTTATAAATAGTTATAGGTTAATAATGTTTTAGTAGTGATTACTATATGGATTTAAAAATAAGATTGAAAAAGTAGATTATAAAATTTTTAAAGGTTTTCTTCTTTCTTATCTCTATGCATTAATTGCATTACTGCATCTTTAGGATCTACATTATTATTGACTATTTCATTAACCATGCTTATTATAGGCATTTCAACGTTGTATTTATCTTTTAATTTGATAGCTGCAGGCAAGGCATTTAAGCCTTCTACTACCATCCCTACTTTTTCTATTGCATCTGAAACACTATATCCTTGGCCTAAATACATACCACATCTATTGTTTCTTGAATGTAATGATGTACAAGTAACTATTAAATCTCCTATTCCTGCTAGACCTGAAAAGGTTTGCTTTTTAGCAGACATAGCTATACCTAATCTGCTTATCTCTACCATTCCTCTAGTAATGATTGCAGCTTTTGCATTATCACCAAAACCTAGGCCAGAAGATATACCTGCAGCTAAAGCTATGATGTTTTTTAAAGCACCACATAGTTCTACCCCTAAAACATCATCGTTAGTATAAACTCTCATATAATCATTCATAAAGACATCTTGAATGATTCTAGCAGTATTAATGTCTTCACACGCTGAAACAATAGTTGTAGGCATATCTAAAGCTACTTCTTCTGCATGAGTTGGTCCAGATAAAGCTACTACTCGAATATCTTTATTATCTAGTTCATCTAGTATTACTTTAGACATTGTATATAAAGTGTCAGCTTCTATACCCTTAGCTACATCTACTATTATTTGTTTATCAATATATGGTTTTCCCTTATTAACACATTGTCTTATATAGATTGATGGTACTGCAAAAACTATAATATCTTTTTCTATACATGCTTTAGATATATCATTAGTAAAAACAATAGAATCAGGTATAATCATACCTTTTAGATTCTTATGAGTTCTATTTTTATCTAATTGAGTAATTTCTTCTAAGTCATGGCCATACATTAATACTTCATGATTATTATTAGCTAATAATCTTCCTAATGCACATCCCCATGTACCAGAACCAATAATGCCTATTTTCATTGAAACCTCCTTATTTTACAATCCAATATCCATCTTTATCACTACCTTCTCTTTTTAAAAGATCATTTTTCTTAAGTCTATTAATTGATCTTAGTATGGTACTTTCAGATACCTTAAGAGAAGATGCTAATTCTAAATAAGTAATTTTAGAATTGCTAGAAATTAAAGCTAATATAGAAGTATCTGTTTTAGAAAGCTTATCATTATTTTGTAAAGGTCTATAAAATGTAAATCTAAATCCATATCCAGTATCAAGATAATCATATTCAATACCATATTTTTTACATTCTTTAAATGTTCTTTCAAAGCCTGAAGATATTTGTTCAATTGTTCCATCTTTATATAGAATATTAGATATTTTAACATTAAGAGGAATTGGTTCAATTCCTTTATTAGCAAAATCTTCTGGAGTAAATGGTTTTGGGAAAAAACCTGGTGAATAAATGCTTATGCGATTGCTATAAATATCAAATTCAAAGTCAGTTAAATTCTCATACTCTCCATGACTAAAAGCATTTACCAATATTTCTCTAATTGCAATTAAAGGTATTTCAGGTATTTCATTGTGTTGGGTTTTTCCTGTAACATCTATCTTCCAATTAATGTTGTTGACATAAAAGTCTTCACCCTTTTTAATGCATTCAAATATATTTCCATCATAATTATTCATTTCTAAGATTGTTGAACGCGTCTGTGAAGCAAATTTTGCTAATTTAAAACGCACAGGTTTATTTTTTGAAAACAATACTTCTCCAGCGTTGTTTAATGTGTTTTCATCATATAGTAAACCTAATTTTCCTAAAACAGTTTTAGCATTTGTATATTGAATTCTTATTCTTCTTTTTTCTTTTGCTCTTTCAACATATTTAACTAATGTTTCTTCATCAATATCATTAATTGTGCTTTTTGACTTTTTCTCTTCCCATTCACTAAAATCAGATCTTGAAGATAAGATATATTGTCTCAATATATCATTATCCATAATGTTATCTTGATCATGGTGGCGAAGATAATATCTTCCATATGCTGAATATGGAGTTTTATTGCCATTAAATTGTATTTCTATGAATGATAAACCATCTATTGTATTTTTTTGTTCTACTTGAAAAAATAATGTAGGTGCAATATTAGCTTTTATTTTAGAAGATATATCTTTTAATGTTTCTTTTCCTATTTGTTGTCCTACAATATCACCATTATCTTTAACACCAAAATATAAAGTACCTTTCCCATGTTTATTTAATATTGATGCAATTGATATAATACCTTCTTTAAGTTCAGAAGTTGATTTTTTAAACTCTATTTTTTCATTTTCTTTACCTATATTCATTCAACACCTCCATTTACACATTCACTAAAAATAAAATTACACCTTCATTATAATTTGAAGGTGTAAATTATGCAATGATTATATAGTGAATTAAAACTATTCTTTATTCTTAAACACAAATAGTTTAGATATAAAGTAGTTTAAGATTGCAGTAACTGGTATTAAAATAGCTTTAACTATTCTTAAATCAAACTTCAAATAATCCACAAATACTAATACTGATAATGTCTCTACTCCTAAAGTAAATACTCTTGCGGAAGCAAATTTTAATAGTTCATTTATAAAGCTATTATTAGTTCTATCAAAGTAAAAATATCTAAATAAAATAAATGATATAAATGTTGATAATAACCAAGCTAATACATTTGCTATTGTTCCAGAAATATGAAACGCATCAGCAAACACTATAGTGAATATATAGTTTGATACGGTTGATATAAAACCTAAAAAACAATAAATCCAGAAAGCTTTTTTCCATTCATATAGTGGTTTTAATATCCTTATTACTGGTAAAGACACTATCCAATCAAAGATTGCAAATTGTGGCTTATTGTTTTCAATATTCTTATTCTCTTCCATCACATTAATTCCTTTACTTTTTTAGCTAATCCATCCACAACACTTAAAGGTGTTGAACATAGTCCTAATCTAATTCCTTTATTAACTTTAATTGTATAGATATGATTATCAATTAGTTTTTGATGTATTTGATCACGATAATCATTGTCTGTCATTTTTAAAGTTATGAAGAAACCATCATTAAACATAGAATATTCTAACCTACAAGTGTCTGCTTGTTCAACAAAAAGATTTACTCTTTGTTTAAGCATTGCTTTAGCTTCATTTAATTCTTTGAAATATTCTTCAGAATTATTTAA
>CADBMV010000155.1 GCA_902795865.1 uncultured Erysipelotrichaceae bacterium
AAAATCAATATTGTATACATTAAAACGACTTTTTAGGTGTTGTCCAATAAAAGCCATCATTTCACTATTCTGTCCCCAACCATGAAGTAGTACTACACTCTTTTTAGACTTAGAGCCATACCTTTCATAGTAAAGATTTATACCATCTATATTAATAGTGCTCATGTTTCAATTATACTCTTTTTATTATTCTTTTTCTTAGGTAGTTTTTTCATCTTTTTATTAGTATAAATTCTAAATACCACACCATCATTCATATTCTCTCCAGTAACAGTATAACCATAAGTATCTGTAACTTTTTTAACAATAGATAAACCTAATCCAAACTTACCTTTATTGCCTTTTTCATATGGCTTAAATAATTTATCTAAACGTTCTTTTTCGATATTCTCTCCATCATTAATAACTTCTAATAAATTATCTTTCAAATTAATTTGAACTTTACTTTTAGCATAACGTAAAGAGTTATCTAATAAATTTTCAACGACAACACGCCATGGTTCTTCACTTCCGTGAAAATAAACATTTTCATTTATATCAGTGATAATTTCTACATCACTTCTTAATAATTGACAAGCTAAGATAGCTTTTTGGATAACTGGTGACATTTCTAAATTTAAATAATTGTCATCACTATCTATTAAGTAACCCATCTTATTATAAGTAATCAATGAGTATACTTTCTTTTCTAATCTATCAGCATTTTCAATGATTACATCAACACTTTTTTCTAAAGTATCATATGGATAAACACCATCTTTGATTGATTCTGAATATGATTTAATCGTGGCAATCGGTGTTTTTAAATCATGAGAAATATTCTGAATCATTTCATCACGAATGTGCTGTTGCTCAGAAAGTTCTTTATTCATGGTTGTTAAAGCTTCTGCAACTTCACCAATTTCATCATAACGGTGTATATTTAAACTTGCTTTATCACCATTTTTAATCTTATTAATATAGTTCTTTATTGCATCTAATGGTCTAATTAAAGAGACAATCCAAATCATAATTAAACCAAATAATACAAACATTACATAAAACGTCACATTTATAACACCATTGAGTAAAGCATCTCTAAACTCATCACGGAAGTTATTTCTAATTATGGAAACTAAACGATAATCTTGATCAAAACTTCTTATTGAATAAACAATAGAATTATTATCATAAATAAAACTGCTATCAACAAGCTCTTCAGAGGTGTTTGGATTAATGTACAGTAAAAGATTTTGATATTCACTAGGAACATTATTTAAATATCTTTTTGAATAAGTATTATATACAAAATGAATTACATTTGATTCATTTAATGTACTTCTTGTTTCTAAGTATTCTGCTTGAGAACGATGAATATAAACATACATTTGTGAGTTTACAAATACATCAATGTTTCTATTTAAATATGCAGAAATAAAGAAAAATAAAACAGCTAAAGTAAAAAAGACAATTGTGACAAATTGCTGAATAAGAGTAAAGTTACTAAGCCAAATTCTAATTCTTTTCATCCTAGACGATAGCCAAAACCATAAATAGTTTGAATATTCATGTCAGGCATCTTCTTTCTTAATCTGCGAAGTGTATCATCAACCACACGATCTGAACCAAAATAATTTTGATCCCAAACTTTTTCTAAAATTTGTTCACGGACAAAAGCATTTCCTCTGTTTTTAACAAACAGCATCAATAAATCAAATTCTTTTGTTGTTAAATCTATTAGTTTATTATCTTTATATACAGTTCGTTGGTTTTCATCAATATCATAACCGTTTATTTGAATATGTTGATCTTCCTTGTAAACTCTTTTAATAATATTGTTTACTCTTAAAACTAATTCTTTTGGTGAGAAAGGTTTAGTAATATAATCATCAGAACCTTTTTCTAAACCAATGATTCTGTCAAATTCTTTATCTCTTGCAGACATAAAGATAACTGGTTTATTTAGATTGTTATTTTTTATTATTTCAATTAAATCAAAACCAGATTTATCATCCAACATTATATCCAATATCCACAAATCACAATCATCATCTATATGAGCATAAGCCTCATCAAAAGTAAGATATGAATTAACCGCATACCCTTCTTTTTCTAGATATGATTTAACTAATTCATTTAAATCTTTTTCATCTTCAACAATATTAATTATCTTTTTCATATTTTTATTATAAAACAAAAGGGTTTAATCATCATAACCCTTTTGCTTAATCATATCAATTATTTCATATACATATTTATTACATAATTCATCACTTTTAGCTTCTACCATCACTCTAATTAATGGTTCAGTACCTGATGGTCTAACTAGAATTTGACCTTCATCATTTAATTCTTTTTTTATACTTTCTATCTTAGAAGTGATTTCAGTATCATTTAATACAGTATTTTTATCTTTAACTTTTTGATTCACTAATAATTGAGGATAGATAATTAAATCTTTTGTTAAGTCATTAAGATTGCTTTTAAAATGTAATATTGCTTTTAAAAGACACAATGCTGTTTTTAAACCATCACCAAAGTTAGAATCTTTTTTTATAATAATGTGACCTGATTGTTCACCACCTAATGCATAACTATTTTTAAGCATACTTTCTAGTACGTATCTATCACCATTAGCCACCACATCTCTATTAATTCCTAATTTGTCTAAAGCTTTATGTAAACCAATATTAGAATATCCTGTAACAACTAAAGTGTTATTATCTAACATATTTATGTCTTTAAGATACTTTGCAAGTATGTACATAATATGATCGCCATTAATAACATTTCCATTACTATCAACAACCTGAAGTCTATCAGCATCACCATCAAATGCTAAACCTAAATCATAATTATCCTTTTTAATTTCTTCTTGAAGCATTTCTAGATGTGTAGAGCCACATTCATTATTAATATTTATACCATTAGGATTATTATTTATGATTGTCACATTACAAGCTAAATCATTTAAAACACTACTAGCAATTTGATAATTTGAACCATTTGCACAATCAACAAGAATTTTAAAACTACTTAAATCATCTGGATAAAGGTTTTTTAACCAATTCTTATAGTGCTCAATACCTTCTGGATATAAAAAGATATTTCCAAGTTTTTCATGAGTGGGATTATCAATACCTTCAGGATTATCAATATATTCTTCAATCTTAACTAAGATATCTTCATTAAACTTTGTGCCATCATTAGAAAAGATTTTAATTCCATTATCATAATACGGATTATGACTTGCGGAAATCATAACTCCTAAATCAAAATCATCATTTTCAGCTACATATGCTAGAGCTGGAGTTGAACAATATCCTAATAAAAACGCATTTGCTCCACTACTTGCAATAGCACCTGCGATGATGTTTTCAAACATCGAACTTGATAATCTTGTATCCTTACCGATAACAATTCTAGCTTTACCGGTATTTTTTGAATAATTTCCTAAATACTTACCAATTCTAAAAGCTATATCTAATGATAAATCATCATTAGCTACACCTCTTACACCATCAGTACCAAAGTATTTTCCCATTATGAATTAGCCTCTACCACTGTGACATTCACTGCAGATTTATCGAGTATCACATTGATAAATGGATTATTTGTAACATTAACATATAAAGGAAGTGAATATGTTCCAGGTTCTTCAGGCATATTGAAATATACTTCAATATCTTCTGCTCTTACTGCATTAATATTATTTTGTGAACCTGATACTGATACATTCACATTCATAAATTCAATCTCAGAAATTGCAAGATTATTGTAATTATCATGAGCATTTAATGGAATGTTTTCAATAGTACGCGTATCAATTGTAGATAAAGATACTCTAACATTTACAACGGTGACATCAGATGCACTTACACCTTCAGGTAGGTTTATTGGTAACATTATATCTTTATCAACATTTTCAGTAACTGTTGACATATCAAAATTAACATAAACTTCTTTAATATTATTTAAGATATTTTCAGGTGCATAGATTCTTGTAACCTGATGATCAACAATTTGTGCACTATCAATCGCCAAACCTGTAGGAACTTGTCCAGTAGGATTTAATCTAATCGGAACTTCTACACTTGGAGAAGATAGTTTAACACTAGCTTCTACGCTACTTGGAACTATTTCAGCATTAACTGCTTGACCATTTTTATCATAAGCAACTAATGGTGCATCAACTACAAAATCTGTTGTCTGTCCACTAACATCTATTAATGCTTTTACTAAAGCAATTGAATTTAAAGTATCTTGAGAAGCACGAATATTAATTTTAGTTCCTTGAGAAAAACTAGGAACGCCTAAAATATATCTTGAATCCATTTGATTTTGATTAATATAATCGTATGTTAAATCAAATTGTCTTGTGGTTTTCTTCTTTAAAGTAATTGTAACTTCACTTGGTGAAACAATAGTTGAAACATTATCTCCATAACCTACTGCATTCATCTTTATTGTATGAGTACCTTCGGTATATCCTTCTAGATCAATTTGACAATATCCTTTTCTACTTGCAGCATTATTAACATTTGCAGCCTCACCTGTTACCACTACTTCACATGCTGAAGGCATACCAAATAATTCAAATGTCTCTGAATTGTATCTGGCATTTATTGAAACATTATTTAATACTTTTGAACTTGATAGAGTTGTTGAAGAGCTATCATATGTTGCTATAAAATACGCAAGACAAGCTAATAACAATGCAAATAAACCTAAATATTTTGTTGAAAAGAATAGCCTATCAATTATAGTAGAAATCCATCTAAAAAACTTCAATAAATTCTCTTCAATACTTTCATATTGACCTCTATTTAAAGATTTTAATGCTATCTTTTTAGCTTTTTCTAATTTCTCTTCAGGATTATTAATTTGTGTCATTATTTTCCTCCTGATCATTCTTGTTGTCAGTACTTATTTCGTACTTTCTTCTATTATTTACAGGAACCTTCATATCTAATTCCATGGTATTATCTTCAATTTTTTCTAAAACTACTTCTTCATTTTTTCTTTTTCTAAAGAAAGAGAATGGTCTTCTTGTTTCTTTCTCATCTTCAGTAATATTTACAACTTCTTCAGAATCATCTTGAACAATTAAAGAGTTTCTAATTCTACTATCTTTTTCAATTACTGTAGTGTCATTTAAAATTACTCTTCTTAAATAATCTTTAAGCTGTTTTTCATCAACAGAGAAAATCTTTCCATTTTCAGCGATTGAAATAGCACTTGTTTCTTCAGAAACAACGATTGTTAAGGCATCAGAAACCTCTGCAATACCTAAAGCAGCTCTATGTCTTGCTCCATATCTAGAAGATAGATTAACATTCGTAGGTGGGAAATATGCACTTGCACATGCCACTTTATCACCTTGAATAATAACTGCTCCATCATGAAGTGGTGTAGTAGTCATAAATATTGAACACAATAATTCTTTTGTAACTTCAGCATTAACTGGAATACCAGTCTTAATATAATCTTGAAGAGACTGAGATTGTTCAATAGATATTAAAGCACCAACTTTTTCTCTAGAAAGAGTGATTGTTGCTTCATATAGTTGTTCAACAAGTTTTTCTTTTTCATTAGATAATAAAGTCGATATCCTTGAAAAAGCATTAGTTTTACCAATTTTTTCTAATAGAGCCCTTATTTCTGGTTGGAAGATAATGATACATGCTAATAATCCCCAGTTAATAAAGATATCTGTGAAATATGTCAAAGTTGATAAACCTAAAAACTTAGCTAAACCATTTACTACAACAATTAAAACAATGCCTTTAAATATCTGTATTGTTCGATTGTTATTTCTGATTGCTTTAATAGCGTAATAAAAAACAAACCACATGATGGCAATATCAATTACAACTCTAAATACGGACCAAATATTTTGTATAGTTAGATTGATATTATAATCAGTCATTTATTCTCCTTTGCTACAACTATAAATTATAG
>CADBMV010000156.1 GCA_902795865.1 uncultured Erysipelotrichaceae bacterium
GCTAGTGAAACTGCTAAATAATGAAAATACTATTTATTGGTGACATTGTAGGAAAAAGTGGAAGAGACATAGTCTCTTCACTTTTATTTGATTTGAAAGCTGATAATAATATTGATTTAGTTATTGCCAATGGCGAGAATTCTGCTCATGGTAAAGGCATCACTTATAAAATATATAATCAATTATTATCTGTTGGTATTGATTATATAACTATGGGAAATCATGCATATTCTAAAAATGAAATAAATGATTATATTGATCAAATGGATAGACTTGTTATCCCATACAATCATATAAAACGTAGTAGTGATAATTACTACAAGATAATAAATATAAAAGGTATCAATATTTGCTTAACAAATATTCTTGGTTCTGTATTAATAGGTGAATCAAGTTTAGATCCATACAATGCTTTTAAAGATGTCTTAGAAGAAACTAAAGATTTAGATATTGATTTTTACTTTGTGGATATACATGCGGAGACAACTGCTGAAAAAAGATTATTTATGGAGTACTTTAAAGATAAAGCTAAGATTGTTTTAGGTACTCATACTCATGTACAAACAGCAGATGAAGCTATTATTCATGATTGCGCATTTATATCTGATGTAGGAATGTGTGGATCATATGAATCAGTAATAGGTAGAGACATCAACGAAACAATTATGTCTCATATTGATAAAGAAAAGACACATTATACAATAGCTGAAGGTGAAGCCATATTTTGTGCAGTTGTGATTGAAATTGATGAAAACACAAAACTGCCAATAGATATTAAAAGAATTCAAATTAGACCAGAATAAAACGAGGATTAATCCTCGTTTATTTTTTCTAATATTTCATTTAAATCATATTTGTTTTCTTTAAATGAGATGTTTATTGAATCATTTTCATCATATCTAGGAATGATATGTACATGACTGTGCATTACTGTTTGACCAGCTTCTTTATTTGTGTTTATCAGGATATTACATCCCTTAGCATTTAAGTTCTTAATAATTCTTTTAGACAATACTTGAACCTTATTCATAAGATTCATATATTCTTTTTCATCCATTTCAAGAAAATTATTAGAATGTTTTTTTGGAAGCACAAGGGTATGACCTTTAGTAGTTTGTGCGATATCTAAAATAGCTAATAAGTTATCATCTTCATAAACTTTTTCACTAGGAATACTTCCTTCAACTATTTGACAAAATATACACATTATTTTAATACCTCAAATGCGCTAGACATTAACTCGTATAAATCTTGATCATAGAATTTAATATCATGCTTCTCAAAGAAATAATTTTGAAGAGTTTCAGTAGTAACTTTTTCACCTATTAAATGAATGAAATCTTCTTTAAAATCTTCAACATTTCTACTTTCAACATTCAAAACATAATAAGTATTATTTTCACTTGTGCTACCATCAGCAGCTGTAGTTACATCACTGTGGGTGATAATACTAGAGACACCTAATGTATCTGTTTCATTTAAATATTGTTTAACTTCAAATGCAATACTTGTATCAGTATCAGAATATACTTGTGATTCAGCTGTAGTTAAACTGTTATTATTTACTGCAGCCATATCAAATGTAGATCCATTATTGAAGTCATCAATACATTTTTGTGCTTCTTCAACAGTAGAGAATGATGCCATTTGCATCTTTACAGGCTTGTTTTCATTAACTAGTGAATCAAAGTTGTTTTCAGCATAAATATGTGATAATTCATGAATTAATAAACTTTCTATATATGATTTTTTATAGTTTTCTAAAGAACCATAATAAGAAATAATATATGATTCATAACCCATCTCTACATATTCATCCACAAAGTCTTGAGCTTCTTTTTCTAAATCTTCCATATTTATTTCATCATATGATAAAGCAATATTCTTTAAGATATTTGAAGTAATAGCTGATTGTGAAGTTAGTTTTAAAGACTTATATAATTCATTTTTTGTATATGATACATTATTTGGTCCTTTAAATAATACTTCATCTTTATTTTGTGGATATGAATAATTACCAGCACTTGAACATGCACACAATAAAACTAAAGATAAAACAATTAATAATTTTTTCATATTAGTTAGCCTCACTTTCAAGTTGCGCTTGGATTTCTTGTTTCAAAGTTTCTGATACAATTTCAAATCCTAACTCATCAGCTTTATCTGTAATAGCTTTAATAGCTAAAGTAGGGTGATTTGTTTCTAATTGACTTATGAAATAGTAATCTTCAAGAATCTTCTCTGCAGTTGATGCTGCATTCTTAATGATGTGATATCCAAATTGAGATACAACAACATCAGATACTTCACCTTCATTTAATGCCATTGATGCATCCGCAAACATTTGATCATACATTGTTTTATTTTCTTCATTGATCATACCAATGTATCCACCTTGATTTGCTGAAGTGTCTTCTGAATATTGATATGCAACATACTCAAATACTGCGTCTTCTTTAGCTAATTCTTCTAAGATTGTGTTTAATTTTTCGCTTTGTTCCTCTGTAGGATTTGCTTCATATGAAGTTACATTTCCTTGATCATCAGTAACAGGAGTAGTTTCACACTTTACAAGAATGTGATAAATTAATCTACCATTTGTACCAACTTCATCAGTTAGATATTCATCTTGATGAGCTGTTACATATTCTTTTAATAATAATTCTTGTTTTTGAGAATCAACATAATAATCAATTAAATCATCCACGCCATTAACATAACCCATTGATCTAATAGCTTCTTCTACATAACTTTGAGAATATGTAGATAAAACATTAGAAGCTTGTATACTTGCTTGATTTCTCATTTCTTCTGTGGTTTCATAAGCTTGCTTAAAGATGGCTCTTTCAAATGCTATAACACTTTGTGATAAACCATTATTTTCATATAATTCATCATAAAGATCATCCGCAAATACTGGATTAGAATCTATAGTATATGCTACATATTTACCGTCTTGTTGTTTATTGCTTACTTTAATTTCTCTATTATTGTAAGTTTGTATACTATACATACCTATAAAGACAAGTAGAGCTAATCCAATTATGCCTAAAAACCAATATTTTTTTATAAGTTCTTTATAGTCCATATTAAACCTCCAAACGTTAACTATTATATAATTTTATCTATTTATGTACAATTATAATTTTAAAAATTCATTTAAAATTCATATTAGATAGTAATTTATATTATTTTATATGATTGGTTGTATAATATGAAAAGGTTAGGTGATTATATATGAAAAATCTAGAAATTAAGAATTTACATGTTTCTATAGAAGACAAAGAAATATTAAAAGGAGTAGACCTTACAATTAAACAAGGTGAATCTCATGTATTAATGGGTCCTAATGGTAATGGAAAGTCTACATTATTAGCTGCAATAATGGGTGATCCTAGTTTTACTATTGACCAAGGATCAATTGTATATGATGGTAAAAATTTACTTGAAATGCCGGTAAATGAAAGAAGTATTGCGGGAATCTTTTTAGGTATGCAATATCCTCAAAAAATTGCTGGAGTTACAAATTCTGATTTTTTAAGAGCAGCAATGAATGTTAGAAGAGAAAAACCAGTATCTTTATTTGAGTTTATTAAGACTATGGAAAAAACTATCGATGATCTACAAATGTCAAAAGATTTAGCTCATCGTTTCTTAAATGAAGGCTTTTCTGGTGGTGAAAAGAAAAGAAATGAGATTGCGCAAATGCAAATGCTTAAGCCTAGCTTAGCTTTATTAGATGAAATAGATAGTGGTTTAGATGTTGATGCAATTAAACTAGTTGCAGATGTAATTAATAGATTAAAAGAAGAAAACAACATGTCTTTACTTGTTGTTTCTCACTATGAAAGATTTTTAGAATATATCAGACCTGAATTTACTCATGTATTAGTAGATGGAAGAATTGTTGAAAGTGGTGGAAGAGACTTATATGAAAAAATTGATAGTGAAGGTTATGATTGGTTATATGATAAATACAATATTCAAGTAAGTGCTGCAGATAATAAAGCGAGAGTTTCTATAGGTCAATGTGCTGTTAAAGATACTTTGAAAGGTAGTATTTAATGCTTATTAATAACAATCCAATTATTAAAGAAGGTTTTAATCTTTTTGAAATAGATACTGATAATGATTTAGATCTTAGTTTTGATATTGATTTAAATTGTAATCTTTTCATTAAGATTATTAAAGCTAAAAAAATTAATGTTAATTGTAATGTAAATAAAAATGCTACTATTGTTTTTTGGAATGATTCAAGTATTAAGATAGAAACAAAAGAAAACTATAATGTATTAAATAATACTGAATTTACTTTAGCTTATGTAGAATGTAATGATTATGAAACAATCAGGGATTTAAATGTTTATCTTGATGATGATCATACAAGTGCACTAGTAAGTAGCGCAAGTTTATTAAATTGTTTAAAACAATATCGCATTAATGTCGTTAATAAAGCTAAAAATACTTTTGCTGATATGAAAAACTATGCGGTTGTTTTAGATAAAGGAAAATTAGTTATAGATGCTATAGGCAAGATAGAAAAAGGTTCTAAGAAGTCTAGTTCTCATCAAACTTCTAGAGCTTTATGTTTTGGTGATAAACAAGCTACCACAATCTTGCCAGAATTATTAATAGATGAAAACGATGTTCAAGCATCTCATGCGATGTCTATAGGCAGAGTAGATGATAAACATTTGTATTATATGATGTCTAGAGGTTTATCTTTAAAAGAATGTACCAATTTAATATCACTAGGATATTTGTTACCTATTACGGAGTATATTGCTGATGAAACTTTAAGAAATACTTTAAGAAATCAGCTAGAAAGTAAGTTGAGCAATGTTTGATGTAAATAAGATTAGAAATGATTTTCCAATGATTAGAAATAATCCTGAGCTAATCTATTTTGATAATGGCGCAACTACTTTTAAACCTGATTATGTTATTGAAGGTATTAATGATTTTTATAATAATTACACAAGTAATGTTGAAAGAGGAGATTATGATATTGCCATTAAAGCTGATAAGGCATATCACAATACAAGAAACATTATTTCTAAAATGATTAATTGCCAAGCAAAAGAAATTGCTTTTATGTCAAATATTACTGCTTGTTTAAATCAAATTGTATATGGATTGTCTTATGAATTAAAAGAAAATGATGTAGTGCTTTTAACTCAAGAAGAACACGCATCTAATTTGCTTCCTTGGTTTAGACTAGCTAAACAAAAAGGTATCATTATTAAATATATTCCTATTGATATACAAGGTAATATTATCTTTGATGAATTAGTTAAATTAATTGATAGTAATGTTAAAGTTATATCTATTGCTTATATGTCTAATGTTTTAGGTTCAATTGCACCTATTAAAAAGATAAGTGAATTAGCGCATAAAAATGATATTAGATTAGTTGTGGATGCAGCACAAGCTATAGGACATATTAAACTAGATGTTAAAGATTTAGATGTTGATTATTTATGTTTTTCATCTCATAAGATGTTAGGACCAGATGGCGTGGGTGTGCTATATGGTAAATATGATCTTCTTTCAAATATGCAACCAATGCTTTTAGGCGGAGGAATGAATGCCAGATTTGATAATGAAGGAAATATCATTTTAAAAGATGCACCAGAAAGATTTGAAGCTGGTACACCAAATATCGAAGGTGTAATAGGTTTAGCTAGGGCTAGTGAATATTTAATGGATATTGGTTTAGATAATATTCATAATTATGAAATAGAACTTAAAAAATATTTAATGTCTAAACTTAAAGATATCAATACAATTGAAATCTATAATCCTGATAATTTATCAGGTATTGTATCTTTTAATGTCAAAGATGTATTTGCTCAAGATGCTGCAACATATTTATCTAGTAAAAATATTGCTGTTAGATCTGGTAATCATTGTGCTAAGATTTTACATAATGTTATCGGTACTGATCAAAGTATTAGAGCATCTATGTATTTATATAATACAAAAGAAGAAATAGATAAGTTTGTTGCTGAAGTTAAAAATATAAATTTAGATTCTGTGATTTCAGTTTTCTTATAAGGAGGCTTATGAACTATAAAGATATATTTGATGATCAAAATATGATGAGAGAATTATTACTTGACCATTATCAAAATCCTCATAATCATGGTTTAGTTGATAATAATCGATATACTAGTAAGCATATGGCTAGTGCAAGTTGTATTGATGATATTACAATTCAACTTGATGTGGATAACGATATTATCAAAGATATTAGATTTGATGGTGTTGCTTGTACTATATCTACAGCATCAACATCTATGATGTCTGATTTATTGATTGGTAAAAACTTAAATGAAGCTAAACATATTATTGATGAATATATGAAGATGATTAATAATGAAGAATATGATTTTGATTTGCTTGAAGAAGCTAATGCTTTTAAAAATGTTTATAAACAAGCTAATCGTATTAAATGTGCAACTATTGGTTGGGATGGCATATCAGAGTTAATTAATGAAAAGGAGAATGGTAATGGCTGATTACAAGAATAATGATGCTATATATTCTCAAGATGATTATCAATATGGTTTCCATGATGATATAGACTCTGTAATTGATACTGGTAAGGGTATTAATGAGGATGTAGTAAGAAAGATATCTGAATATAAAAATGAACCTGAATGGATGCTGGAGTATAGATTAAATGCA
>CADBMV010000157.1 GCA_902795865.1 uncultured Erysipelotrichaceae bacterium
GACCAGGCTTCACACACTGTTTGGAACTGAGTTCACACAGTAGTTGGAATTACCATCTAGTGTGTACACACTATTTGGTTAGGTTCCGAATTTTTTAATATATATTTAATCCTTTTGCGACATGTACTACAAAGTCTTGAGCATTAGTAATAATTGATTTTGCTGATAAGCTTCCTCTATCAGCAAGTTTATTTGCAGTAAATTCTGATATATCAATGCAATAGAAATATACTTGTCTAATCCTTCCATATTTATCTATACGATAGGATGGAGTCATATTTCCTACAGCAATAGAGTGTAGAGTTGTTGCCATACATACAACTGTAGTTGCATCTTTAATCTGTTCACGCATTTTTTCTTGAGCTTGGTAAACATCTGCAATCACAATTGGTAAAGGTCCATCATCTCTAATTGATCCAGCAAGTACGTAAGGAATATTATTTTTTTCTAAAGAATAGATTATGCCATCTGAGATATTTTCTTTTTCTATAAATGTTTTTATATCATCATGATATTTAACTCTATTAATAGTATCTAAATGATGATAGTGACCATTAGGAATACTTTCTTGAGTATAAATATCTTGACCTAGGGCAGTAGATAAATATGAACCTTCTAAATCATGGGTTGCTAGAGCATTACCTGCAAGCATTGCATGAACATAACCATTATCTATTAATTTAGAAAAGGCATATTTAGAATCGTGGTCAAAAGATACTGCAGGCCCTAATACCCATACTATTTTTCCATGTTGCTTCTCATGTTTTAATAGTTCATAGAATTCATCATAATCTCTAGAAAAAGCTGTTTCTCTGCTTCTATTCATTCTAAAAGCAAAAACATCTTTATCTTCACTAGTTTCATTAAAGCCATTTGTATGTAAATAAATACCTTCTTCACAGTTTTCTGTTCTACCACATACAACTAAATCATCTTTTTTAATATTTCTGAATTCTAAGACATGTATCTCATCATTTTTGTATATAGCTACACAATCCATTCTTGATTGTTTAGCTAATAACCATTTGCCATCAATTTTGAAGTATTCTGGATAAATGCTCATAGCATGATAGTTTTCTGGTGCCACATGATCTTTAGGGGCTTTTACTAATTGCGCATTAGGCGCATTTAAAAACTTTGAATCATTAAAATTTGGTTCAACATACTCTCTTAATTTAAAACTCATTATTCTTTTCCTCTTATTCTTTAACCATTTTTTCAGGAGCACTAACCCCTAATAGATATAAAGCGTTTTTTAAAGTGATCTGTGTTACCTTTGCTAAGGCAAGTCTTTCATTACTTAGTTCAATATTATCTACATCATATATCTTACAAGAACCATAGTATGAATGAAAATATGTAGCAAGTTTATAAGCATAGTTACATATCTTGTTAGGACTTCTTGTTTCAGCTGCATCAGCAATTATATCTTTAAATATAGCGATATGTTTTAATAGATCAATTTCTTTAGAATCTATTAATAAATTATAGTTTTCCTTGATATTGATGTTGTTGTTAGCTTGTTTTAAAACAGATGATATTCTTGCATATGCATATTGAATATAATAAACAGGATTATCATTTGTTTGGCTTCTAGCTAAATCTAAATCAAAATCTAAATGTGTATCTAACGCTTTAGATAAGAAGAAGTATCTTGCACAATCTAAACCTATATCATCGATTAATTCTCTTAAAGTAATCGCATTACCAGTACGTTTAGACATTTTAACTTCTTGTCCATTTTCCATCATTCTAACCATTTGACATAAATCTACTTGTAAATGATCTTGGGGATATCCCAACGCCTTCATTGCAGCCTTCATTCTTGGAATATAACCATGATGATCAGCGCCCCAAATATTAACTAATAAATCATATCCTCTTTCAAATTTATATATGTGATTAGCAATATCAGCAGTCATATAAGTGTAATAACCATCAGATTTCTTTAATACTCTATCTTTTTCATCACCATATTCACTAGCTTTAAACCAAATAGCACCATCTTTTTCATACAAAAGACCTTTTTGATCCATCTTATTAACAGCATCAATAACTAAACCTTCATCAGTTATCCATTTTTCAGAAATCCATGAATCAAACTCGCAACCATAATATGCTAAATCATTTTTAATTCTTTCTAGTTCTAAATCTTTACCAATATTTTTTAGTTCTTCAACAGCATCATCTTCTGACATCTTTAAAAATTTATCACCATATTCATCTTTAATTTGTTTTGCAATTTCAATAACATCAGGACCATGGTAGCCATCTTCAGGTAATTCAAAATCTAAACCAAATAATTCTTTATATCTTCCAAGCAAAGATTTTCCTAAATTAAGTATTTGAGCACCAGCATCATTTATGTAGTATTCTCTTGTTGCATCATATCCTGCAGCTTTCATAATTCTAATAACTGAATCACCCCAACAAGCACCTCTGGCATGCCCACAATGTAAAGGACCAGTAGGGTTTGCAGATACATATTCTTGTAAAACTTTTAGATTGTTTCCAGCATTAGAATAACCATACTTTTCATTTTCATTTATAACGACATTAATAATATTAGCGATGACATCTTTTTTAAACCAAAAATTAATAAATCCAGGTCCGGCAATTTCTATTTTTTCAATGTCATCTAATTTGTTTAATAATTCATCCTTTAATTCATTAGCTATATCTAATGGACGTTTAGAAAGAAGTTTTGTTAGACGCATAGCGATATTGCTAGAATAATCACCATTAGAATTATCCTTAGGTATTTCAACCATAATAATGCCATAATCTAGTTTTAAATCATATTTACTTACTATAATTTCATGTAATATATCAATAATTCTTTCTTCTATATTCATAAAAACTCCTTTGTTTAACAATTTATTTTAACATATATAATATATTTGTATAAATAGGGTGTTATTATTGAAAATATTTTCAGAAAATAATTTGTAAATAATTATTGACAAGTTTTCATAATTTTCATAAAATAAACTCAGTTACAAACTTTGAAGTAAATAGTATCGTTTATGAATTATTCAAGAGAGGTTGTGCTTGCTGAAAACAACTATAATAGTAAACGAGAATACATTACTGAGTTAAGTATTTGAATACAGTAGGATACTTCGTCTAGTCCCGTTAAAGACTTATGCCATATAAATGGTAAATGAGGCTATTACAGCAATGTATTAGTGAAAAAAGGTGGTAACACGATATATTCGTCCTTGTAGGGGCGTTTTTTTTGTTTAAGGAGTAAGAGAATGAAAAAACTATTTATTACACTTATTTGTTTGATTAGTTTATTTACTTTTAGTGCATGTAGTAATAATTCTTCAAACAATAATAATCAAGCAGAAAATGATGATGTCTTTAATGTAGGTGTTGTACAACTTGTTCAACATGAAGCATTAGATGCTGCTACACAAGGTTTTGTTGATGCTTTGATAGAAGAGTTTGGTGAAGATAAGGTTAAGATTGATGTTCAAGTTGCAGCTGGAGAAATCACTAACTGTTCAACTATAGTTAATGGCTTTGTTGCAAATAATGTTGACCTGATTATGGCTAATGCTACTCCAGCTTTACAAGCTGCTGCTGCTACTACTTCAGATATCCCAATTCTAGGAACAAGTGTTACCGATTATGCTTCAGCACTTGAGGTAGATAATTGGAATGGAGTTGTTGGCAATAATATATCTGGTACTAGTGATTTAGCACCACTTGATGGTCAAGCAGCTATGATTAAGGAATTATTCCCTGATGCTAAAAGCGTTGGTATAATATTCTGTTCTTCAGAATCAAATAGCGCATATCAAGTTGAAGTTATTTCTCAAGAATTAGAAAAATTAGGTTTTGAAGTAAAAGAATTCTCATTTACTGATACAAATGATATTACTTCAGTTGTACAAAATGCGTGTGATAATGCTGATGTGTTATTTATTCCTACAGATAATACTGCTGCTGCAAATACCGAAGCAATCGCAAATGTAGTTTTACCAGCTAAAAAAGCTGTAGTAAGTGGTGAAGATGGTATTGCTAGAGGCTGTGGCGTAGCTACATTATCTATTAGTTACTATGATTTAGGCGTTGCTACTGGTAAACAAGCAATTAGAGTTTTAAATGGTGAAGATATCACAAGTATGCCTATAGAATATGCATCTAATTTCACCAAAAAATTCAATTCAAGTAATTGTGACGAATTAGGAATTAGCATTCCAGAAGATTATGTTTCATTAGATGATTAGATTATTATGAATTATTTTGTTTCTTTATTAAATGCTCTACCAGGAGCTATAGGACAAGGAATGCTATGGGGAATCATGGCCATAGGTGTTTATTTAACTTTCAGAATTATAAATATTTCTGATTTAACGGTTGATGGTTCATTAGCTACTGGTGGTGCTGTATGTGTAATGCTTATTAGATCAGGTTTTAATACTTGGTTAGCTTTATTAATTGCTTTTATTGTAGGAATGTTTACTGGTTATATTACTGGTTTGTTACATACAAAATGTGGAATACCTGCAATCTTATCAGGTATTCTTACTCAACTTGCTTTATATTCTATTAATTTAAGAATTATGGATAATAAAGCAAATCAACCAATAAGTGTAGATAAATATGATTTATTAATATCACAAAGATATGTTAGAGAACTATCTTTGAGAAATCCATTAATAGTTTTAACAATCTTAATTTTAATTTTAATCGCTTTGTTGTATTGGTTTTTTGGAACTGAAAAGGGTAGTTCAATTCGTGCTACTGGTGCAAATATCAATATGGCAAGAGCTCAAGGAATAAATACCGAAGTTAATATCATATTAGGTTTGATGATATCTAATGGTATAGTAGCTTTAGCTGGTGGACTCTTAGCGCAATTTCAAGGTGCTAGTGATGTTTCGATGGGTAGAGGTGCTATAGTAATAGGCCTTGCAGCTGTTATAATTGGCGAAGTTTTATTTTCAAAAATATTTAGTAATTTTGGACTAAAACTATTAAGTGTAGTTATTGGTGCAATAATATACTATATCGTTTTACAAATCGTACTATTATTAGGTCTAAACACAAACGATTTAAAACTATTCTCTGCTTTAATTGTTGCGATATTCTTATCAGCACCATACTTTAAAGAAAAGTATTTTACAAAACCAATTGTAAAGGAGGTGAAATAAATGTTAGAGATTCAAAACGTTTATAAAACTTTCTTTCCAAATACCATTAATGAAAAAGTTATCTTTACTGATTTTAATTTAACTATCGATGATGGTGAATTTGTAACTGTAATAGGTGGAAATGGTGCAGGTAAATCAACTATGCTTAATATAGTTGCTGGAACTACACCAGTAGATGCTGGACGTATTATTGTTGATGGTATTGATATTACAAAGTTTCCTGAACATAAAAGAGCTTCTCTTTTAGGAA
>CADBMV010000158.1 GCA_902795865.1 uncultured Erysipelotrichaceae bacterium
ACAAACAGAGGTTCGTATGGCTGCTTGCTTCCGCACCTGACCAAGTTAGTAACATGTATGTTGTACCACTAATATAATATAGTATTTTATTTATATCTTCAATTAATCAAATGTATAGGAATTTTTCTTTTCTTCTTTTTGCATCAGCAATCAAATCATAATCCTCATCATATTCACACCCTGATTTATTTAGCACATCTTTAACTCTATTAAGATATTCTTCTGTTTTAAATAGTTCTGGATTATGTATATCTAAACCGATTATTATCTTACATTTCTTCTTATTAAAAACATCAAAGAACGCATTAGTTGGGTATGCATATCTTAACCCATCTTCATATGACATCATTCCTCTTAATACACCTGATCCACAATTTGCTTCTACAGGTACATCATATTTTAAAGATATATCTGCAATTCTGTTTGCGACTTCAATTACTTTTTCATCTATTCTTGGATACGACCACAAACAAACATCAGGATGTGCAATATAATCCACAAGTCCTTTTTCACAAGCTTTTTCTATAGAATTACAATAAATATCTAATTCTTTATCAGTACTAATAAAATAACTTTTTTCATCTAATGCATTATATAAGCCATGTTGTCCTAAGATTAAGTAATCAAATTCTTTACGATATTCAATTAATGTATTTAGAAATTGTTCATCATATTCAACTTCTAATCCTAAATATATTTCTATTTGATCTTTATATTTTTCTTTTAAATATTTAACTGATGAACAATAATCTTCTAGTAATTCGTAATTCATACGAATACCTTCATCTACAACACCAGGATATGGACAATGATCAGAAAAACCTAATCTTTTAACTCCTGCTTTAATTGCTTCTAATACATATTCTTCATCTTTTCCTCTTGCGTGCCCGCATCTATATGTATGAGTATGCCAATTACTTTTTAACATTTATCTTCCTTTTTTGTTTCACGTGAAACATTACTTAAATAATGAATAATCTATTTCTGTAAAGTCATTGATAACTTGTTTAATCTCTGGATAATCAGGAGTATCAGTTTTTTTAATAGCTATTATATTTTTACATCCTGCTTTTATAGCTTGATTAATAGAACTTAAAGAATCTTCTATTACAAAACAATCTTTAATATCAACACCAATTCTTTCTGCAGCTGCTTTATACATTTCAACTTTATTTTCAAAGGTACCATCATCATAAGCTATTAAATCTTTATCAAACCATTTTTCTAAATGTAATAAGTCATAATAAAAATCAACATTAACTTTTAAAGATGCCGTACATAAATTTATAGGTATATTATTTTCTTTTAAATAATTTAGGAATTCTTCTGCACCAGGAGCCATTTTATTTCTTTTGTGTTCAAGACAATATTTGTGATAATAATTAGTTTCCTTTCTGTTTGCCCAATACATAATTTTTTCTTCGTCATGATCAAAGCCCATCATTTCAAATATCTTTTCAACAAAAAGATAATTTCTTACGCTCTTATAATCTTCATAGACAACATCAAAATCTATATATCCATTACTTAATTCATCAATTGTTTCTTTCCATGCATAATAATTAATATCAGCATCAAAAAACAAAGTTCCATTGTAATCAAATAAAACAGCTTTCATATTATCTTCCCATTATAGATTTTAATAATAAAATCATTATCGCTAAAAATATAATTGTAAACATAACCTAATTATATAAAAAGAAATGTTTCACGTGAAACATTTCATATCATATAAATTTATTATTATTTTGTGATGTTTGTTATATAAGCGTTATTTCTTAACTATTTTCTTTTGACCACCCATGTATGGTTGTAGTACTTCTGGGATATCAATTGAACCATCTTGGTTGTAGTTGTTTTCAAAGAAAGCTATCAACATTCTTGGTGGTGCAACAACAGTATTATTTAATGTGTGTGGTAAATAGTTACCATTTTCACCTTTAACTCTTATCTTTAATCTTCTAGATTGAGCTTCTCCTAAATTAGAGCATGAACAAACTTCAAAATATTTTTCTTGTCTTGGTGACCACGCTTCAATATCACAAGATTTAACTTTTAAATCAGCTAAGTCTCCTGAACAGCACTCTAAAGTGCTAACAGGAATATTTAAAGATAAGAATAATTCTACAGAATAATTCCACATCTTTTCATACCAATCCATAGATTCTTCTGGTTTACATATAACAATCATTTCTTGTTTTTCAAATTGATGTATTCTATAAACTCCTCTTTCTTCTATGCCATGGGCACCAACTTCTTTTCTAAAACAAGGTGAATATGAAGTTAAAGTTAGTGGAAGTTTTGCTTCATCATTGATGGTATCTATGAATCTGCCTATCATTGAATGTTCAGAGGTACCTATTAGATAAAGATCTTCTCCTTCAATTTTATACATCATATTTTCCATCTCTTTAAAAGACATAACTCCAGTAACCACTTCAGATCTAATCATGAAAGGAGGTATGCAATATGTAAAGCCTTTATTAACCATAAAGTCTCTTGCATAAGCTAGGATTGCTGAATGAAGTCTTGCAATATCACCAGTTAAATAATAGAAACCATTTCCAGATGTTTTTCTTGCTGAATCTAAATCTATACCATCTAAAGCTTCCATAATATCGGTGTGATAAGGAATTTCAAAATCATATTTCTTTTTTGTACCAAATTGTTGAAGTTCAACATTTTCAGAATCATCTTTTCCAATAGGAACTGAATCATCAATTATATTTGGTATCACAAGCATTCTGTTTTTAATTTCTTCTTCAAGTCTTGGTTCTTCTAATTCACACTTTTCAATCTCTTCACCGATTTGCTTAACTTCCTCTTTAACCTTTTCGGCTTCGTCCTTTTTTCCTTGAGACATTAAAGAACCTATCTGCTTAGAAATAGAATTTCTTCTAGATCTTAACTCATCAGCTTTAGTTCTAAGAAGTCTATATTCCTCATCCAACTTCTTAACTTCATCAACCAAAACCAATTTTTCATCTTGAAACTTTTTCTTAATGTTTTCTTTTACTAAATCAGGGTTTTCTCTAATTAATTTAATATCTATCATATTTCCCTCCTAAAAATAAAAAGGTGATATTAAGGGCGCAAAGCGCGGTACCACCTTTATTTCTAACTTATGCTTTTAACGCAAGCCAACGTGCCTTATTAAGACATTGTCTGAAGGTAGATTCAATAAGTTTTTATTAACAAGCTTTCACCAGTACCCGTCTCTCTAAAAATATCCACTTATTTACTTAGTCTTCACTTATATAAACAAATCATAATATAAAATAATATATTTTACAAATAAATAATATTTCCCTGGTAATATTATTGTTGATCAGGAAAATATTTTTTCATATAATTTTTGATAGCTTCATAGTCGCTTGGATCACTTACATATGTCTTTAAGATTTCACACGCTTCTTCCCATGTGATGTTTGGGTATTGTTTTAAATAACTTGGCGCAATCATATCCGCAATATTCTCCCATCCATTTGGTAGAGATCCGCCAGTTACTTTATCTAAATTATCATCTGATATTTTTTGTGCCATAAATTATCTCCTTTGTTTTGTTCTTACATAATATTATACGTTTTAAAATCTAGTGTGGCATATAACTACCACCCGTGATAACGGGTGGTTTTCTCTAAGCCTGTAAGGCTTGGAGTTCTCCACTGCGTCTCAAGGCGCTGCTTGAT